>JAITEW010000127.1 GCA_031281855.1 Treponema sp. | reverse complement strand
ATCAGACATTTTTGCGATTTATCGCAAAAATGTTCCTTGCAAACTCCCAAAGGAGCCTCGAAATGCGTGAAATCAGGCCTTTCTTTATACGACTTACGCAAAGTCCCACAGGCTCCTAGTTCCCTTTATAGTTACACGTAGTTAAAAATTAGGAGAAATCATGAAAAAAAGAACTAGTGTTGTTTTTATCTGGGTACTTGGCGTATTACTGGTGGTTCCCGGCCTTCTCTTTGCCCGGGGAGGCCAACAGAAGACCGAAACATCTGAAAACTCCCTGGACCTGAGATGCTGGTCATTTTTTTCGGGCAGTGACGCTGAATTTTTCAACGCCATGATCGCCGAATACAACCGCATTCATCCCGGTATCAGGATAATCCTGGAACCAATGTCCTATACCGGATATGATTCTACCCTTGCCTCCGCCATAGCGGACGGAACCGCCCCCGACGTGGCGGTCATTCAACATTACAGCCTGCCCCGGTATAGACATACCGGTTCCCTCCGTGCCATGGATGACATGCTTGAGCCCCTCAACGCACCCCTGGATGACTTTATGCCGATTCCTCTGGAAACCTGCCGCTTTGACGGTAAACTCTTCGCCCTTCCCCTGGATATTCATCCCCTAGCCCTGTACTACAACACGGATCTTTTTGACCAGGCGGCGATAATAAAACTACCCGAAACATACGCGGAACTGATACAGACCGCCCTGGCTGTTAAAAACAGAACCGCCGCTATCGGGCTTACGGTGGATAATACGATTTCCTCTTATAAGGCCTTGACCCTGACACGGCTTTTCATTTCCCTGTTGAAACAGCAAGACGCCGACCTCCTGACCCCAGATAACGCCCACGCCGGTTTTAACAATATCGCCGGAGAAAAGGCTTTGTCGGCCATTATTGATCTGATTGAGGTGTCTAAGGTTGTTCCGCCGGGACTCGACTATGATGCTTCCGTGAACGCCTTTCGTCTGGGTAAGGCGGGAATGCATATCAATGACGTGGGGGTAACCGGTATCTTCGAAAAGCAGAAAGGTCTGAATTTTGCCGTCATACCCCTGCCCCCCCTTCTGGGCCGGAACGCCACCTGGACGGGGTCTCACACCCTGGCCATTCCGGTTCAACAAACCCCCGACCCCCGCAAAACTGAGGCCGTCCTCCGTTTTATCCTCTGGATGACCGAACACGGCAACTTGTGGGCCAAAGCCGGGTATATTCCGGTCCGGGAATCGGTGAGCCGGCAGTCCGAATCCCTGTCCCTCCCGTACCGCGCCGCCTACCTTGATGCTGCGGCTTCCACCCTTATGTCCTCTCGCATACCCGCATGGGATGAAATTTTCAGCGCCGTCTCCGACAGCCTTGAAAACTCCCTGACCGTAAATAAAAGCGTCAAAACCATACTCATAGACATGGAGCGGAAGGTAAACGAAATTATCACTGTCAACAAGTTAAAGGGAGGGCCTTAGGCCCAGCGGGAGTGTTACGGGGATAGAATCCCATATACGCACAGTTAGCGGTGCTCAAAAAACACCACAGGGTCGGCAGCCTCCTGCGCTTCGAATTTGCGCACACCAGTATATACCGGTTACAGGCTGCCTGGCTCTCACTGGCATCCCCTCTCCCTTTTCTCCTGTTCGTCTTCTCCATCCGCTCCCGGCCCTGCCTCACTCTTCCGTCTCGCGCATATCCGTACCGGACGCCTGCCCGGCACCGCTCAGGCACATTTCCAGCACATCCAGGGTAAACAGGTCCACCCTGTAATGCAGCCGGTAATCCATTTGTCTGCTCCCGTATACCATATGGTCACTCGCGTCTATAAGGCACACCTGCCTGTCCCCCAGCCACTCAAGCTTTTCCGCAAGCAGCCCGCTCCCCCGGCACGGTTAAGTCACTCAACGCTCTTCACGACACGCTCGTAAACCGCGTTCTTATTCAAATGGATATTTCCCTCTAACTGGAGCACCGCCGCCGTCTTCCCGAATGACGGCGTGCTGTTCAGATAGAGGAAAATCATCAGTGCGCCCAGTTCCCGCGCCATCTATTCCCTGCCCATAGGCATGAGTTTCAGAAGCTCTTCAAAGTTTTTATTTTCCCCGTCCATGCTGATAGTATAGCATAGCATATTTCTTAACTGTGCGCATATGAGACTTCCCCCTCCTGAACTTGGCAATGTCATAACCGGACGCCTATGCCGAAAAAGAGCTGAAGGTCCGTAACCGTGTTACTGTTGTGGTAAATAATATCCTCCCCCTGTCCGGTTTCGGAAATCATGAGCTTGTTTTTTTTGACTATGAAGTCCGCCCCGGTCCAGGCTGAAACCGTGAAGAACCCGAGCTTTTTCGCCAGGGTATACGCTCCCCGAATCGAAACGCCGCAGGAAAGCTCGTGTTCGTCTTTGCTTCCCGACGGCGCGGAACCTTCGCGGTTGGCAAGCTCGTTGTTGTTTCCGTCCCGGTTATGGGAAACAAAGGGGTTCATGCCGCCGTGGATCACGCCGAAAAGACCGGCGGAAACCAGGGCGGCGCCAGAGAACCGGTACCGGGAATCAAGCTGGAGGACCAGGGCGTCGCCTCCATAGGGGTAGCCGGTGTAATCAAAAACCAGGTTGTCCTTGGAGCCGTTTACTTTTACCGGGAGGATGGTTAGGAAATCTACCAGGTCCCGGCGGTAGAGGAGGGGAGAAGTGTAGGCGCCTTCAAGGGACAGGGTGAGGATGCCGGGGCCGGCAAAGCGGGTATGTTCCAGACCGCCCAGTACGCCCCAGGAGGAGGGTTCGCTTTCGTCTTCCCAGAAGGCCCTAAACTGGTCTATGACGGCTTCGGTATAAAGCCGCCAACCCGCGGACGGGACATAATCCAGTTCCAGTTGGGCGATGGCGTTAAAACGCGAACGGTCGTACCAATTATGGTAGATAAAGGCCGGGTTGGCGTTGGCGGGGCCGAATCCGCCGGGATCAACCATGAGGTTTTCCGAAACCGCGAAGACCAGGGCGGGGAGTATGCGGAATTCGAGCCGGTGGGCCATAAGGAACTTAAAGCCGCTGGTCCCGTCGAATTCTGGCAGGGAGTAGAAGACGTTGAGCCACTGGTACTTGAAGTTGCCTGTAAACGCCGAAAATTGCA
This sequence comes from Treponema sp., assembly GCA_031281855.1. Lineage (GTDB taxonomy): Bacteria > Spirochaetota > Spirochaetia > Treponematales > Breznakiellaceae > JAITEW01. The sequence continues at coordinate 732 of JAITEW010000127.1, read as the reverse complement.
GGTACTCGTCGTAGTCCCGGTGAGCGTCGAAAACAAAATTTCCCGTGCGGCCCGGTCCCCATGCAACGCGATCTCTCGCTATGCTGAGGTTCCAGTGGTTCCCTCCCACCGTAAGGTTGGCCCGTTTGGGCCAGTCAAAATCGAATTCGTCAAAGCCCGTTGGTACATTGGTGATGAAGGGACTGCCGTAGGCCCAGGACTTGTAGGGGAAGGCGTAGCGTTCGTTCCCCGCGTCCGGCGTCGGGACGACCGCCCCGATGTCGGCGCTTAAGTCCGCGGTATCCCGCCGCTGGTCCCGCTCATTGAACCGGTTCCTGCCGTACCGTAAGTCGCTGGTTACGTAAAACCAGGAGGCTATGCGCAGCTCCAGGGTGAGCGCGAGGAGGGGCTTTCTTTCCTCGTAGCCGTAACGCCAGTCTTCTTCAAGCGCAAAGTCCCGGCTGTTGGTATGGCCGTAGGCTTCCAGGGCCGCGTCCAGGCGAAGGTTTAGCGCGGCCAGGTTGTCCAGGGTAAAGGTGAAGGGAGCGGATAATTCGGCGGCAATACGGTCGTAGAGATCCTGAACGCGAGGATTCATGGCGGCTGCCTCGCCGTCGGCGGTTCGGTCGAGCCTTTGCAGCATCCCGGCGGCTTCGGCGTTGGTCCATGGCCGGGCGGCGGAGGGGGCGGCAAGGCCACAGAGCGCGTAAAGCGCGTCCATCTCGTCATAAAGCGGGGAAGACAGGGGAAGGA
>JAITEW010000110.1 GCA_031281855.1 Treponema sp. | reverse complement strand
GCAGGACCATCGCCATGGTACGCCGGGCCTTCGAGTTGAAGAAGCCCATCTTCGGCATCTGCCTGGGGAACCAGATCATGGCCCTGGCCGCAGGGGGCGACACGTACAAGCTCCCTTACGGCCACCGGGGCCAGAACCAGCCCTGCGCCGAAGCAGGCACCGAACGCTGTTACATCACCAGCCAGAACCACGGTTACGCCGTCAGGGCGGAAACCCTTCCTAAAGGCTGGGAGCCCTGGTTCGTCAACGCCAACGACAATACTATAGAAGGGATCCGCTCCGCTTCCTACCCTTTCTCGGCGGTCCAGTTCCACCCCGAAGGCTGTCCGGGCCCCCGGGACACTGAATTCCTCATAGACCGGTTCATCGATCAAGTACGGGAAATGAAGAAATAACACTACAGGGCCGGAGAAGCTCAAGGAAACAAATATGGCGAAAACGTTTAAAAGCATGGTAAAAACCGTTCTGGTCCTGGGGTCCGGGGGGCTTAAAATCGGGCAAGCCGGGGAATTCGACTATTCAGGGTCCCAGGCCCTCAAGGCCCTGCGGGAAGAGGGGATCAGGACGGTCCTCATTAATCCCAACATCGCCACTATCCAGACCAGCGAGGGCATGGCGGACGCCACTTACTTCCTCCCTGTAACACCCGAGTATGTGCGGCAGGTCATCGAGAAGGAAAAACCCGACGGCCTCTTCCTCTCGTTCGGCGGACAGACCGCCCTCAACTGCGGGGTAGCCCTGGACCGGGACGGTACGCTCTACAAATACGGCGTACAGGTGCTGGGCACGCCGGTAAAGGCCATTGAGGACACTGAAGACAGGGAGCTTTTCGTGGAACGCCTGGCCGAGATAGGGGCACTGACTCCAAAAAGCATCGCCGTATCGGCTGAAGACGGCACAGACGGCGCTGTAGAGGCAGCCGGAAAAATCGGCTATCCCGTAATGGTCCGGGCGGCCTACGCCCTGGGCGGTTCAGGCTCCGGCATCTGCCGCAACGAGGCGGATATACGCCGCCGCTGCGACCGGGCTTTTGCGAAAACCAATGAAACCGGTTCGGCCCCTCAGGTGCTGGTGGAAGAATGGCTCGGGGGCTGGAAGGAAATTGAGTACGAAGTGGTGCGGGACAAATATGACAACTGCATCACAGTGTGTAATATGGAAAATTTCGATCCCCTTGGGATCCACACCGGCGAGAGTATCGTCGTAGCCCCATCTCAGACCCTTACGGATTCTGAATACCACAAGCTCAGACGCATCGCCATCGACGTGATACGCCATCTGGGCATCATCGGGGAATGTAATATCCAGTACGCCCTTGATCCTTTTACCGAAGACTACCGCATCATCGAGGTAAACGCCCGGCTTTCCAGATCTTCGGCCCTGGCATCCAAAGCCACCGGCTACCCCCTGGCCTTCGTGGCGGCCAAGCTCGCGCTGGGCTATTCCCTGAGGGATATTGAAAACCGCATCACCAGGGTAACCAAGTCCTGTTTTGAGCCTGCGCTGGATTATATTGTGGTTAAGGTTCCCCGCTGGGATTTGACCAAATTCAAAAACGTCGATGTGCGCATCGGTTCGGAAATGAAGTCTGTCGGGGAAGTCATGTCCATAGGCCGGACTTTCGAAGAGGCTTTGCAAAAAGCCCTGCGCATGACCGGTATCGGCGCCCCGGGGCTGGCGGGGGATGACGGCCTTTGCGGCAGCGGCAGGAACGACATGCGGGAGGCGCTGCAGAAACCCACGGACCGGCGTATCTTCATCATCTACCGTGCCTTGATGGAAGGCTGGTCTGTGGAAAAAATTTACAAGCTCACCAAAATCGACAAGTGGTTTTTATATAAAATCGCCAACGTCCTTGATGCGGAGAAACAACTGCGGGAAACGAAGAAGGCTGACCGGGAGCTCCTGGCCAGGGCTAAACGCCTGGGCTTTTCGGATGCCCGTATCGGGGAGTTTACGGGCATGAAGGAGGCTGATGTCAGGGCCCTCAGGGAAGAGTACCGCATACGGCCAGCGGTAAAGCAGATAGACACCCTGGCCGCTGAATACCCTGCGAAAACCAATTACCTCTATATGAGCTACGGCGCCGCAGGCCCGGGTTCCGGCGCTGCCGACGATATAGCCCCTTCAGGCAGAGGGGTCATGGTTTTGGGTTCCGGGGCCTACCGCATCGGGAGCAGCGTGGAATTCGACTGGTGCTGCGTCAACGCCGTGGAGACCGCCAGAAAGCTGGGCCGCTATTCCATCATGGTGAACTGCAATCCCGAGACAGTGTCCACCGACTACGACATGTGCGACAGGCTCTACTTCGAAGAGCTTACCCTGGAACGGATCCTGGACATCTACGAGCGGGAGCGGCCTGACGGGATCATCCTCTCTATGGGTGGGCAGATCCCGAACAACCTGGCTACCAAACTTTACACCTCAGGGGCGGTGATCTACGGCACCAGCACCCGGTCCATCGACATGGCAGAGGACAGGAATAAATTTTCCGCACTTCTGGACAGCCTCGGTGTGGAACAGCCGGAGTGGAAGGAACTCACGGATCTGGATTCGGCCAGGGCTTTTGCCGCCCATGCCGGCTACCCGGTGCTTATCCGGCCCAGTTACGTTCTTTCCGGCGCCGCTATGAACGTAGCCTGGGACGACGAGAGCCTTGAAAAATTCCTGGGCTTGGCCGCGGACGTTTCCCGGGAACATCCGGTAGTAATTTCCAAGTTTATCGAAAACTCGAAAGAGATAGAAATCGACGCCGTGGCAAAACGGGGTGAAATCCTCTTCGACGCCATTACCGAGCATATTGAAAACGCCGGGGTCCATTCCGGCGACGCCACAGTGGTGCTCCCGGCCCAGCGGCTCTACATCGAAACCATCAGGAAGATCCGCCGCATTGCCGAGCGAATCTCAGCGGCTCTGGACATCACCGGGCCTTTCAATATACAGTTCCTGGCCCAGCGTAACAGGGTCCGGGTCATCGAGTGCAACCTCCGCGCCAGCCGGAGCTTCCCTTTCTGCTCCAAGATAAGCCGCGTCAACATGATAGACATGGCAGTCAGGGCTATGCTGGACGAAACCGTGGAAAAGTCCCCCGCTTCAGCCCTGGACCTCCCGTGGGTAGGGGTCAAGGCCGCGCAGTTCAGTTTTTCCAGGCTCCACGGCGCGGACCCGGTAACAGGTGTGGAGATGGCCTCTACCGGCGAAGTGGGCTGCATCGGGAACGAGATAGGCGACGCCTTTCTCAAGGCCCTACTTTCGGTGGGCTACCGGATCCCAAAGAAACGCATACTCCTTTCCACAGGGCCTATAGAAGACAAACTCGATTTTCTGGACTCTGCCAAAAAGCTTGTGGAGATGGATTACGAGCTCTACGCTTCCCGGGGAACCGCCAAGTTCCTCTCTTCCAACGGCGTCCCTGCAAAAGCCCTTAACTGGCCTCTGGAATCCAGGGAACCCAATATCGCAGGGTTTATTAAGCGCCGGGAAGTGGATATGATCATCAACATTCCCAAGAACAACAGGGAAACGGAACTGAAGAACGATTACCTTATCCGCCGTATGGCCATAGATTTCGACATCCCTCTCTTTACCAATATTAAAGTAGCCAGGGAGTTTATCGACGCTATGGTTTACGAACGGGATAAAGGGCTTGAGATTAAAGCCTGGGAGGAGTACCGGTAACGTGTATGCCCCGATAAACGGAACGAAAATTTTCTTTGACATCGACGGTCTGGAGTTCGAAGCTGCCGGGAAGTTTATGAAGCGGAAGCCTGTCTGCTTCGTACTCCACGGCGGGCCCGGGGACGATCACACTTCCTACCTCCCTGCTTTGGACCCTCTTACGGAATATATGCAGTTGGTTTACATCGACTTCAGAGGTTCAGGCCGCAGCGCCTGTCCCGGCGAGCGTACCTATACTATCGAACAGAACGTGCTGGATGTTGAGGCCCTGCGGAACTATCTGGGGCTGGAAAAAATCGCCGTCTTAGGCCAGTCCTACGGCGGCATTGCGGCCCAGGCTTACGGCATCAAATACCCGGACAAGCTCAGCTTCCTCATACTCCTGACAACGGCGTCGAATTACCGGGTTTTTGAAAAAGCCAGAGAGGAACTGAGGAAACGCGGGACGCCTGAGCAGATCGCTATGGCTGAAAAATACCTCTGGCCCGGGGCGTTCCCGGACAACGAAACCTACCTGGAATTCTACAAAACTTTTGCTAACCTCTACACCGTAAAGCCTGTGAACATGGAAGCCTTCAGCGAGGCCATGAGCCGGGCGGTACTGTCCTACAAAGCCCTCAACAGGGGCTTCAGCGGGGACCTTAAGACTTTTGACTTCAACAAGGATCTGCACAGGATCGCCTGCCCTACACTGCTCATCGGAGGGCGGGAAGACTGGATCTGCCCTATTGCGTGTACCGAAGAAATAGGTTCCCGTATTCCCAGCTGCGAGACCGTTATTATCGAAAACTCAAGCCACATCGTCCTGGGGGATCAGTACGAAAAGACAATGGACACGATTGTTTCTTTTGTTCGTCAGAGGGTTTAACTATGTACAACCACCCCAAACTCACCGCCTTTACCGATGCGTTAGACGCATTGTTTCAGGAAGTGGACGAGATCCTGGAGGATGAGTGGGGCGGCAGTTTTGCCCTTCATCCTAACAGGCCCGGACGGGGGACCACGGGGAATCCCGAGATGGACGGCCTTTTTGAGATCATCCCGGATTTTACCCCCGGGATAGGTTCGGAGAAAGGGAGGGGGTATCTCATTTCCTTTAGAGCCGCTACGCTGGAAAAAGTCCCGCCTGAACAGACGGAATTCCTCATGGCCGAGACAGCGGCCCTGATCCGTTCCCGGCTGCCGGTCTATTTCCCCGGCCGCAGCCTGGAGGTAGTCCGTGACGGCAGAAAGTTCAAGATTATAGGAGACTTTTCTTTAGGCGAAGCGTAATCACTGCTGGTCCTCAAAATAGCGTTTCGCTACAGGGTCTTCCGGGTCCAGTTCCAGGACGGTTCTGAAAAAAGCCGCCGCTTCCGCATCGTCGCCGGACTTCAGGGCCAGCACCCCCAGGTTGGAGACGATCTTGATGTTTTCAGGTTCTTCAGCGAGCGCGGTTTCAAGCTCTTCCCGGGCCGCGTCCAGGTCCCCCAGTTCCATAAGGCAGATAGCCATTTCATTGCGGGTGTCGTTATTAGTCCCCCCTAGCTCAACAACCTTCCTGAAGGAATCAAGGCCGTCCTGCCAGCGGCCCAGCCTCCGCAGCGCCCAGCCCAGGACGAACCAGCCGTTCCAGACCTTGGGCCGCTTTTCCAGAAAATCCCTTATTTTATCGAGCGCCCCTTGATCGTCCCCGGCTCTGATAAGATCCACCGCTTCCTTAAAGCCTTCATCGTCAAGGCCCCGGGTTTCAATGTCCTTTACCAGGGCCTGGGCTTTTTCCTTCTTTTCCCCGTCATCAGCTTCCGGGATATAGGCGGAAAAACATTCCCGGGCCCGGCTGTAATCTTTGCGCCTGATAAAGAAAAAACCCG
>JAITEW010000074.1 GCA_031281855.1 Treponema sp. | reverse complement strand
CGGCGCCTTATTTCAGCACTATCTTCAAAGAAGAAATGGGAGAGAACCTTTCGAGTTTTCTTAACCATCTGAGGGTGGAAAAAGCGTGCTACATGCTGACCGAAACGGATCTGTCTCTGAGCAAAATAGCCGCAGCCTGCGGATTTGAGGATCAGAGCTGGTTTTCTAAAATATTCAAATCCTACCTGGGCATAAGCCCCGGAAGATACAGGGAACAAGGAGGGATAACTGCCCCTGAAATATCAGATAATAGTTTTTCAGACGACTATCGCAGCATGATCAAAAGCTAATACCTGTTTTCTGAATAAAATATTAACCCTTTTTGCTTCAAATGGTTACATTTAAAAAAGAGACATGCGACGATGGATTTACATGAAATATCCGTGAGTCTTCAAAACGGAAAGATAAAAGAAACGCTAAACCTGATAGCTCAGGCGGTGAAGGAAAACCACGACGTTGGCAGCATCCTTAAAGAAGGGCTGGCTGACGGAATGGCTGCAGTGGAACAGAAACTCAAGGACAAGGAAATATACCTTCCTGATATGCTGGTAACAGCAGCGGTAATGAACAAGGGGATTGAAATATTAAGGCCCGCCCTGGAGTCCATAGAGAACCCGGTACTGGGAACAGCGATCACAGGAACCCTCAAAGGGGACATACAGAACATAAACAAAAACCTTATCGCCGCTCTGATGCGGAGCGAAGGGCTCAGGGTTATTGATCTTGGCATCAATGTTTCAAATGAACTTTTTATTGATACTGCGGAAAAGGAAAAGGCCCGGGTGATTGTCTGCTCCGCTTATCTGACCATACATCTGCCCCAAATGAAAGCCCTGGCCCAGGCCGCGGCGTCGATGAAAGCCCGGGAAAACATAAAACTCCTTTTTACAGGCCTGCCGGTAACGGAACAATTCTGCCGCAGCATCGGAGCGGATATATACGCCCCGGACGTAATAAGCGCCGCCGAAATGGCCGCCGCTTACTGCAAAAGCTTCAAAAAAGAGCCGCTTTAACGGCCTGACTCTTTGGGGCTGGCTAATCTGATAGCCGGGTCGTCCGGAGCGTTGCGGGAAAAAACGCAGGCGCGCTTGGCGGCGGCCGAGGGCATGGAAGCAAAGGCACAGTAATCCCTTACCTCGATGGCGTCCACCATACGTCCTGGCACCCCGCCTGCGCGCATAAGGAGGTCCGCCACATCCCGGGCGCCGATACCGTGGCGGCGCCCTATGCCCACATATACCCGTGTCTGGCTTTCTCCCAAAGGAAGGCGCTCCGCATACGCCCCGGGCCGGCTGCCGGAATGGCGTTCAAACCTGCTCTTCCTGCCTGCGCCCCATTTGCCGCCTGAACGGGCTTCTTCCCTGGGAGGAATTTCAGGCAGTTCTGTAACCGCCCCGTACCGGGAAGGATCCAGAAGATCCCCGTATTTGAGATTAAGGAGCCCCATAAGCGCCCGTTCCGGGCCGAGTTCCTCTGTAAGCTGGCGGCACAGTTTGGACAGGAACGGGGAAATTCCGCCGTCCTCTTCCTGCCCTGTTTCAATGGGCCCGGCCGCCGCATACAGCGCCGCTTCCGTATCTTCCGGAACATCCGCCTCAGGGGGAAGCTCCTCCTCCCGGGGCAGGGCGTTCATCACAGAAGCGGCGATGCGCCCCCGGAGGGCTTTCATCACCGATTTTACCGAAGGAACCTTCATCCACTGAATTCCGCTTCCAAGGGTCCGTTCCATGCTCCTGGAAAGGTGGTCGATCTTCCCCCGTTCAGCAGGGAGCGCCAGGCTTACCGCCTTGCCCCGCTGCCCCGCCCGTCCGGTGCGGCCGATACGGTGCACATAGGTATCCCTGTCCTGGGGAAGATCCCAGTTGATCACATGCGTAAGCCGTTCTATGTCCAGCCCCCGGGCAGCCACGTCCGTGGCCACCAGGATGGTAGTCTGCCTGGAACGGAAACGCCTGAGGGTGCGTTCACGGGCTTCCTGGGAAAGATCCCCGTGTATCGCCTCCGCGGGATACCCCCCTTCTACAAGGCGCCTGGCCAGCTCGTCTGTCCCGGACTTGGTGGCGCAAAACACGAGGCCGTAAAAATCATCAGCCTGATCGATGATCCGCCGCAGGGCTTCCAGGCGATCCTCTTTTTTAAGAACCACGTAAAACTGATCCACTGCGGGCTTTTCGTCCTCAGGGGCTGTGTCTTCCAGAATTTCAGTCTGGCCGATGTGTTCCCTGACCACTTTAAGAATGGCTTCAGGCATAGTGGCAGAAAAGAGGGCCACTCTGCGTTCGTTCTTGACCTGTGCCAGGATGGTTTCAACATCTTCAAAAAAACCCATGTCCAGCATCTCATCGGCCTCGTCCAGGATGAACCAGTCCACTGCGGAAAGATCCAGAACCTTCCGCTCCATGAGGTCCATAATCCGCCCCGGGGTCCCTACTACGACTTCAGTCCCCCGTTTGAGATCCAGGATCTGGTTCCTGATAGAAGCGCCGCCGTAAACCGCGGTAATACGGGGAAACTGCCCCCACTTGAGGGAAGCTATCTCCCTGGAAACCTGGAGGGCCAGTTCCCTGGTAGGTGTCAGAATGAGGGCTCTGGGCGCATGCCCCCCTGTGGTAAGCCGTTCGACCAGGGGGATGCCAAAAGCGGCGGTCTTGCCGGTCCCGGTCCGGGCTTTAACGATAAGGTGCCCCTGGTCCGCCAAAAGCCGCGGCAGGGCGATTGCCTGTACAGAGGTAGGCGTAGAAAAACCCCTGCGCTCAAGGGCTTCCAGCATAGTTTCGGACAAGCCGAAAGAGGAAAAAGAATTTATTGCGTCATCTGTCATATAGTACTTTCTTTGAGTGGAAAAGAGATCATGATTTGCATATCTATACTTTATTTATATACATTAAGATACAGACCGTCAAGGGCCCCTCGGAGTATGGGAATAACGTATAAAAACCTGCAACAACCGGCTCAGGAGGCAAAAGCCGCCCTCTAAAAGGGCGGCTTTTTGCAGACCCTTACTTCGCCTGGGCGTCCAGTTCCGCCAGGATGGAAAGCTCGGTTTCTTTGTCGAAATAACGAGCTTTGTCCAACCTGGGGGTAAAGTTGGCTATATCCCCTACTTTGAAGGTATAGTGGGGCTCGGTGCGGGCCACCAGGGGCTGGGTATTGGTAGTAAGCCAGAGGTGGATATCCGCGCCCAGAGGCTCGACTACGGTGATCTTCACAGCCATATTGTTCTCTGCAGC
>JAITEW010000050.1 GCA_031281855.1 Treponema sp. | reverse complement strand
ACTGCAGATCCTTATCGACAAGGTTTTAGAATACAATCTTATCCAGGTGGATATTGCCATTAAAAAGAATTCCGGCCTTGTCCAATATTTTGGCGACGATCTGGGTATGCAGAAGGGCCTTGCCATCGGGCGGGATAAATGGGTCAAGTATATGAAACCCTGCTTCACCGCTATCTACAAGAAAGTCCACGAGGCGGGCAAGCTGGTATACATGCATACCGACGGCTGTATTTGGGAAATCATGCCGGAGTTACAAAAAGCAGGTGTGGACATGGTGAACCCCCAGTACCGGGCTAACGGGCTGGAAAACCTGGTAAAAGTATGCAAAGGGAAAATCCCTATCAATCTGGACCTGGACCGGCAGTTCCTGCCTTTTGCCACGCCTTCTTCAATTGAAGCCCATATTAAGGAATGTATCGAAGCCCTCTATCTTCCTTCAGGCGGTTTAGGCATTAATCTGGAATTGGGGAAAGATGTAAGCCTTGATGTTACCGAAGCGGCTCTGGCTGCATTGGAGAAGTACCGTCATTATAAAGGCTAAGCGGTTTCCCGGCCCTGATAAGCATCACGTCCCCAAAGCCGAAACGTTTGGCCGCTTTGTCGAAGAGCCGCTTTACCGGGACCGGGGCTGTTCCTGCGGCCAGGCCTCCCCAGGTGGCGGTTTTCTCAATGATGAACCCCTGCTGCCTGAGCAGCGTTGAAAGGGTCTTGATCGAAAAAAGGTACAGGTGATCGAAGATAGCGGACCGCCAGGAGCTTCGGAAAAGGCGGGCCTGGAAACCTGCGATGTTCGGGGTGGTAACGATGAAAACGCCCTCAGGCGCAAGGATGCGGAGCGCTTCACGCACTAAAGACCCGGGATTGTTCAGGTGTTCTATAAGGTGTGATGCAAGGACCGCGTCGAAATAGTTTTCCGGGAAACGGTTTTCCTCAAGCGGCCGGCTCCGCACGTCAAGGCCCCGTTCCTTTCGGGCATAGGCGGCTTCGGGCCCGCAGATTTCCACGCCGGTACAGTCCCAGCCCCGGTCCCGCAGTTCCGCCAGAAGGGTCCCTGTGGCGCAGCCTATATCCAGGACCCTGGGCTTCCCCCTTCCCTGTGGCCGCCTTTTTATCAGTTCAGCTTCAAAGTCCCAAAAGCCCGCGTCCTTCAGCGCCAGGAGCTGGAGTTCCAAAAAAGGTCTTTCGTTTTTTAGTTCATAAGCCAGGTAATCCTCCCCGTGGGCTTCGCCGTAACGGCGGCCTACTTCGGCGGCCAGGGGCTGGGGGTTCATCTGAACCAGGCCGCAGCAGGCGCAGCGGGTGTAAGCAAAGCCTTCGCATTTCAGGGCGGGCTTAAAGGAAAGAGCGCCGCAGAGGGCGCAGGGTATGAGGCGGCTTTTTTCCTGCGCCGCAGGGGTGGACCAGGTTTTGACCGCAGCTTGTTTCATAAACATATAAACGAAGGCTCATTCAACCTGGAGCCTGAAAACGGCGTTACGGGAATTACCGGCTATATCCTGGGCTATAACTTCCAATACCGCCTGCCCGCGGGTAAACTGTATTTCCCCAACCTCCCAGGCAGGATAAGGGGCAAAGACTTCCTTTACCGGTATAAGGCCGTTCCGGTAAACCATAAGCGCCCCGTCGCGGGCCGAATAGGTTTCAAAATTGAGGACCCCGATTTCCACGCCGTTGACCATGCAGACAATGCGGTGTGGAGCCAGGGGGCTTTCGCCCGCTTCCTTGAGGGTATCCGCGGCTCCGACTGAAATCAGGTAACGGCCCTGGCTCACCGTCCTGGTCTGGCTGGGATCGATGCTGCGGCCCCCTGGGCCGGTAAGGCTCACCGAAACTATAAGCGGAGGCCTGGCGTCCTCAAGAGGGGTGATGATCATAGACGGGTTTATCCAGCGCCGCTCTCTGCGGTCGAAGAGGGAAAAATAAAACCCTTTTTTGTCCGACCAGCCTGAAGTTCCCGATCCCCCAAGGGGGCTGTTTTTTTCCACCATACCGGGGACCCTCACGGGATCCCCTTCTGCAATTCTGCTGTAGATGCTGATGATTCCGTCGCCGTGATCCAGCGCAACCCACGCGCCCAGAGGGGAGGGGAGGGGGGAGGAGCAATCGTCCTGGGAGCGGCGCCGGAAGAGCAGTTCCCCGCGGTCCGCAGCGGCGATGTTTCCTTCAGACTCAAAGATGTTGCCCAGCAAGGGGCGGCCCTCGTTGTTGCTGCCGAAGTTCCCGGTTATTTTCCCTTCCTGCGACGGCCAGTCCATAGCCTGGAGGAAGACGCCGCCTGTTATCAAGGCAATGCACAAAGTGCAGCGAAGTGCGTTCATTTTATTTTCCCCTATTTTATTTTTTCCCTAATTCAAAAGAAGCAACAGCAAGATCCCCGCCGATATAGAGCTTTGAATCCCTCCGGAAGAGAAAGACATTTTCGCTCTTAAAAGGAGCTTCCATAAAAACGGTTCCCGGATAACGTACCGCAACAAGACGTTTCCGCCTTGCTCCCTGGGAAGTGACGAGAAAAAGGAACCTGCTGTCCCCGCTTGTATCCATCGTTATCAGCTCCCCTTCAAGAGGCAGGGTAACGCCGGTGCGGGACGCGATATCGTAGATGCCGATACCCCCTTCCCGTTCAAAAGCCACCCTGCTGCCGCCGTCGATGAACGCCACATGCACGGCCCTGCGGAACCCGTCTGTGAGGAATTCGTGGTATACCACCCTGTAGGCGTCTCCCGACTTTTCCAGAAGGAGAAAGCGCTGATCGTCTATACCCGATACAAGCGCCAGCCTTGAGCCGTCTTTCGAAAGAGCGCAGCCCAGTATAACCGCCAGCCTTGAGCCGCCGGGTTCAAAAGGCGGGAACACCTGGCGCCCCCGGGAGTCCAGCAGTTCCACGGCGCCGTCAAGGGTGCCTGCGAGGATCAAGCCCGCTGCCGCGTCAATACAGGTCAGCGGCGCCGGGAAGTCGTAAGTCCACAGTTCTCTACCGTTTGAATCCAGTGCTGTAAGCGAATTCTGTTCGTTTCCTACAATAAAAATAGTATTGTCCAGGAAAAGGGGATACCCCCTGGGGTTGCTGACGCTCAGGACCTCCCGGTTCTGGCGGTCCATGATTTCAATACTCTGAGGCACGGCTTCGTATTCCGCCCAGAGCTCGGGCGAAAGGGAGGCATAGCCTTTCCGGACCCGGTTGATGGCAAAACTTCCGTTGTCATGCATATAACCGAAACGGTTCCCAAGGCTGAAGGGAAAAGGATGGCTGTTATCCTGGGGGCTGCCGCCTAAAATTATGGGGTAATTGGATTCCAGGGAAGTGAGCCACCTGGAAACCAGTATGGTTTCTTCCGGAACAGGCCTGGCTGCGGCAAAGACATACACAAGAAATACCAGAATTCCCGCAACAAGCCAGTATTTCTTCTTTTCTTTTACCACATACCCCCCAATAGTATATTAAAAAAGTATACGCTATATTCAGGGATGAATCAACCAATTTAACCGGAGAAAACTATGGATACTGTTTCTATGGACGAACTCTACCGGAGGGCTTTGGCGGCAGCCGAAGCGGCCTATGCGCCGTATTCCAGGTTCCGGGTAGGCGCTGCCCTGCTTGCGGAGGACGGCGCGGTGTTTTTAGGCTGCAACGTGGAAAACCGCTCCTACGGCCTTACGGTCTGCGCCGAACGCAGCGCGGTGTTCAAAGGCGTAAGCGAAGGCAGGCGGCGTTTTACCGCCCTTGCCATTGCTACGCCCGATTCCTTCCACCCCGTAGGGCCCTGCGGAGCCTGCCGGCAGGTTTTGAGCGAATTTATGCCTCCTGACGCGCCGGTGCGTTTCGGGGGCAGTTCAGGGGAAAAGGTGGATACCACTATCGGCGTTTTATACCCTTACGATTCCCTTCATGATTTAGCATAGCTTGACATTTGGTACTGTATAGTGCTAAATTGAGCTAATGACTGACGATATCCTCACTATAGAAGAGGTTGCTAAATATTTACGGGTTTCTGAGCGGACGGTCTATGATTGGGCCCAGAAAGGCGATATTCCTTCAGGAAAAATCGGCACTGTCTGGCGTTTCAAGAAGCTGGAAATCGAAAAATGGGTCAACGAGCGTCTTTCATCGAACCGGTTTATATCCCAAAGCGATTCCGTTCACCTGGAAACCATTGTTTCTCCTGACAGGATTATTTTTCTCAATTATTCATCCAAGCGCGACGCCCTGGCCGCGTTGGCGGGGAATATTTCCACAGCGCCGCAGATCAAAAACAGCCAGGAACTGGTCCGGGAAATTCTCAAGCGCGATGAACTCATGAGCACCGCCATTGGCCGGGGCATCGCTATCCCGCATGTGCGGCTTTCGTCAGTTACGGACCTGGTGGTTTCTGTAGGCATAAGCCAGACGGACATCACGGATTTCCAGGCCCTGGACGACGAGCCTGTAAGGATCCTTATCATGATCGCCGCCGCGTACAACCAGCACGCCTACTATCTCCAGACCCTTTCGTTTTTCAGCGCAAGGCTCAAAAACAGGGAGCTCCGGGACGCCCTTCTTTTGGCAAAAACGCCCCAGGATGTTTACAGCCTTCTGACGGATAACGGATAAAAACCGATACAGGCCGTCATTCGAATACAATCCCCAGCCACCCTGATATATCGCTTACATTCGCTCCAATAAGGCCGATAGAAACCTTCGCGGTAGTTTCAGCCACGAGCCACTGTTTCCCTTCCAGCGTAAAATGCGCCCCGCTGCCGGGGAGCTCCGCAAGGCCCATGGCGTGGCTGTATTCCCTTGAGACCATAATGGCCGCCGGGATATCCGCCTGGTTAAGCATCACCGCCCAGAGCAGTGCCCTGCTGTCGCAGTCCCCGCGGCCTTCAACAGCGGCGCTTACAAGGTTGACAAAATCGCTGCCTAAAAGATCCCGTTCATACTTAAACGACTGCACCCACTTAAGCAGGGAATCGGCGAAATCGCGATTTTCCAGAGGCGGTACGTTCAGCTTCCGTTCGACAATAAAGGCCGCGTGTATGAGCCTGTCGTAGGAATCCCGGTATATGGCGCGGTAGAACCGGGTCCAGGCTTCTTTCCACACAGGGCTTGACGCGTAGCGGCGGAGGACCGCGAATTCCCGGTCCACCAGGGCCTGCGCGGCTTCGGCGTCTTCCTCATAAAACCACGCTTCAGCGTCAAGCCCCGCAAGATTCATGAGCTTCCGTTTTTCCCTGGGATAACTGTAGTCCGTCACAGGGCCGGGGTAATGCCGGTCGCTGTCTTCAGGGATTACGGAATCCAGAACCGAAAAATAGAGGTACTGAAGATCTTTCAGTTCCGCAGGGCCGTAGGCAAGGGCCAGGAGGAAAGGGTGTTTTGCGTTTGAACGCTGCGCGTCCCCAAGCTCTATGCAGAGCCCCCAACCGCTCATCTCTTTGCCTGCCGAAAACGACAGTTCCATAATCGCCGCCTGTTTGCGCCGGTATTCGAAGGTATCGATCCCGCCGCTGCCTGAAAGGCGGCGCTGTACATCCTTCGCAAGCGCTTCTGCGGATTGGTACTGGTTCCTGCCCGATCCCTGGGAGTATACGGCCAAATCCAGCCGCGCCCCGCTGGGGGCTGCAAAGGAAAACGTGTTTTTGCCGTCTCCGCCTGAGAATTCATAATCCTCAGGCGGATCAATCCTGAAACCCCATGTAGGGGAATACAAGGGAGACCCTCCGGCTGTAACCGGAACAAAGATCAGAAGAACAAGGAGGAGTACAGGGAGCATTTTTTTCATTTATATAGTATACTTATTACCGCATAATGAAGCAAATACCCGTTCTTTTTGAAAACACGAGCTGCATGGTCCTGAACAAGCCCGCGGGCCTTCCGGTACAGGGCGGCGAGGGGGTTACGGTTTCCCTGGATTCCCTGCTGGCAGAAACCTGCGCGGTACGGCCCCTTCTGGTCCACCGCCTGGACCGGGATACTTCAGGCCTGATACTGGTCGCCAAAAACCGGGAAGCCGCCGCCGGGTTTTCCGCCCTCTTCAGCAGGCGCGGCGCCCGGAGCGGAACGCCGCAGGACCGCGAAAAGGGCGTCATAAAGCAGTACCAGGCGGTCTGTTCCGGCGCCCCTTCTCCAGCACAGGGAATTATCCGAGGGAGCCTTGATGTCCGCGGCAGGGAACTTGAATCAGAAACGTTTTACACCCTCATTTCTTCCTGGAGCGTCAATGGCCGGGACTTCTCGCTTCTGGATCTGTAATTGGGAACCGGGAGGATGCACCAGATCCGGCGCCATTTGGCCCGCATCGGCTGCCCTGTGCTTGGGGACGATAAATACGGCGACTTCAGCCTGAACAAATCATTGCGGAAAACCATGGGCTTAAAGCGCCTTTTGCTCCATGCCGCGCGGCTCTCGCTCCCTCCTTTCCCGCCCCTGGTTCCTGATGGCCTGGACGTAAGCGCGCCTTTGCCGGATTATTTTGAATCTTTCCTGAACTATCCGGGCAAGTCTATTGCAGCAGCCACTCAAATACATTGAGCTGTTTTATCCCGTTGTGGGAAACCGGCGGATCGTAATCCCTGGTTAGCAGGAACTTAGGGTTATGGTCGCGGATCGCGTCCAGCGGGGCAAGTTCGCGGGCAAGCGTAGTTTTGTCCCTGACAGTATCCGAAACCTGGTAATACTCCGTCCCGCCGCTGCCTTCAACCACGAAGTCCACTTCCTTTTCGCCGATTTTGCCGATAAAGACCCGGTGATAGCGCCGCAGGAGTTCCATGTACACGACGTTCTCAAGCACATGCCCGCTGTCCGGCTTCTTGTCCCCAAGCAGGAAGTAACGCAGAGCGGGATCGACAAGATAATATTTGTTGAGCGTTTTAAGGAGCTTTTTCCCTTTTACGTCATACCTGTCTGCGCGGTACATGATATAGCTGTCCCTCAGCGCGTCAAGATAGTCCTCAACAGCATGGTTATCCATCTTCCGGCCGTCGGCGGTCATGGTTTTCGCTATATTATTGATAGAAGTTTCCGAACCCGTGATATCCGCCATAAACCTGATAACGCTTTCAAGCCGGCTTACATCCCTGATGTTTTTGTTTTCTACCACATCTTTTAGAACGATAGTACTGTAGATGCCGGAAAGATAGTCGCGTATCAACGGTTCATCAATCTGTGCGGCATAGGGAAACCCGCTGTACCCTGTATACCTGCTATACCACTTCTCAAGCCCGAAAGCCTCAAAACCAGACCGCTGCGCCATGTACGACACATATTCTTTGAACGACAAAGGGAAGAGGTGGATTTCGACATAACGGCCAGAAAGCAGAGTCGCCCAGGCTCCTGAGAGCATTTTCGAGTTTGAACCGGTCAGATACAGATCCACGTTTTTCCTGAGAAAAAGCCCGTCGGCGGCTTTTTGAAAATCCGGAACATTCTGGACTTCATCGAGGAATATGTAATTCATGTTGTCCCGCACAAGACGGCCGGCGACGTGCGCGTATAGTTTTCCCCAGTCCAAAAGCTCAAGATACGCCGGGTCCTCAAAATTGATGCTTTGGATTTGTTCCGCCTTAACGCCTTGCCCTGCAAGCTCGTCCTGATACAGTTCAAACAACGTTGATTTTCCGCAACGCCGTACACCGGTAACGATTTTTATGAGTTGTTTATCCTTAAATCCAAGCAGCTTTGCAAGATATATGGGGCGTTCTATCATATTTCAAGAATATACAAAAAATATGATGAAATCAAGAGTTTTTGCAAAAATCCGCTAAAACTCCTATTTATTGCGATTAGTCCTTGAAATAGTTGAATATGAAGTCAATGCCCATGGCGTCAGGGTAATGCGAACAAAAATCAAGCTTTTTGAAAAGAGCCTCCAGTACCTCCGGTTTTACATTGTACATTTTACTGAACTCCTCGTTTGACGGCAAAGGCGTTTGTGTAAAGTAGTACTTTTCCAGTACCTCTCTCGCTTCTCTAAGAGTTATGTTATCTCTCAGTTCAGCCATCTCCTTTCTCCTATTGATATAATACCACAGATTTTCTAAAAAACACGAGTTTTTACTATAACATATAAATAAATATCAATATATAACTATAAGCGTCAAATCCCGCCAGCCCTGCCCGGGGTTTTCACCGTTCCCGGGCTATCGGGAACAATTGCGGATCAGTCTGCCCGAGCAATT
>JAITEW010000022.1 GCA_031281855.1 Treponema sp. | reverse complement strand
AAGTGGCAGGAGCGGATGGCTTCGCCCTTGGGCAGCAGGCCGTCCCGCTCCATAATGGCCTGGGGGATCTCGTCCTCCAGGGGTTTAGCGTATTGGATCAGCGCCTGGCGGATAAGCCGCCGGAACAGGCCCTGGTTAAGGCCCGCGGTGAGGGGATACACCGGCAGCACCCGGTCAAAGTCTTTGGAGGGGCTTTCCACGCTCTCGAACTCAAACGCGGAAGCCTGGAGTTCGCCGTATTTGTAGTAGAACCTGCCCCAGAGCCGGTACCGCATCCCGGCCACAAGCTGTTTTTCCAGGAAGGGGCGGTTAAAACACACTAAAACTGCGCGGGCGCTTTCATCCTCCACATGGACTTTCAGGGTCCGCATGGAGCCGGCGCCGAACCAGTCGTGGGCAACGACCCGGACCACGGTGCACACCGCGCCCCGTCCGTAATCCGCCAGGGGAATAGCGCGGCTGCGATCTTCCCAGTCTCGGGGGTAGTAGCAGAGCAGCGCTGCAACGCTGTTTATGCCTATTTTCGCCAGGGCTTTTACCGAAGCGGGCCCGGCGCCTTTGATGTGATCCGTCTGAGCGGCAAGCTCCCGCAGGAACATTGGCAGGGCCTTTTTTTACGGAAGGCGGGCCAGCAGCTTCTGGCCCAGAGTCGCCAGAAAAGCTAAACCGATCCGAAAGAACAGCAGAACCCCAAGGGAAACGAGGATGCCGGTCATGTACCGGACCAACCGCCGTCCAAAGACGATGCGATTAATGCGGTACAGCACGGGGGCGGAGATCTGATCGATGACGCGCCAAAAGCCGTGGTACACGTCCCGGTTTGTCAGATACGCCGCCAGTCGCAGCGCCAGAATAACGATCAAAACGTTCAGAATAAATGCCAAGGTGGATCCGATCACGTACATGATCATGGAAAGTATGATCCCCACAGTGATTCTGCCAAACCGCGCCAGGGTAAAAAAGACGGTGTTCGCCAGGGACAGCGCGGCTATTCCCGCGACGGGGGACAGATCCAGATTTGCCACCCGCAGAAATCTGAAGCGGCGGAACCAGTTAAGGTAGGGATCGGTGACGCTGCTCAAAAAACCGGCGGCCCTGCCGTAGTTCGCGCCGGGAAACCAGGTAAGAACAACCCGGATAAAAATGAGGAACGTATAAAGGCTGACAATTCCCCCCAGGATCTTCATTATTCCGGCCATACTTCGGCGACTCCGGCGCAAAGGGCAAGGGCTTCAAGACAGGACGAATCCGCGGTAGCTCCGATTTGGGAAGCGGCGCGGATCACCATCTCGTCTTCTATAACAGGAACATGGATGAACACCGGACAGGGACCGGAGGCTCCGTACAGATAATCCCGCAGGGAGAACAGATTCTCCTCCCGTTCCGCCGCCGCCTTGTCCAGCCGTATGTGCAGCTCCCGGTAGGAGGGCCCGCTTTCGACGGTTGTTTCCGCTGCCGTTTCTACGCTCAGCTTTGCTGCTTTTCTTTTCAGCTTTGCCGCCTCCAGCACGGAGCTGACCTGGAAACTGGGCTTCTCCCGGCTTTTGTCGAGCTTCCCCTTCACCGCGACGCAGCGGTTTTCCGCCACCTTGTCCCGGCTAAATTCCCAGGCCCGGGGAAAGAACACCAAATCTATTTCGCCCTTGAAATCCGAAAGGGACGCAAAGGCCATATCCTTGCCGCTCTTGGTTGTGATGGGCCGTATGCTGGAGAGGATTCCTATCAGGGTGTACTCCCCTTCCGGAGCTTTCCCCGGCGCGGCAAGGTCCAGTTTTACAAACTGTTCCCAGGCTTCGGCGTAGTCGTCCAGGGGATTGCCGGAGGCGCAATAATCCTGCAGTTCGCTTTTTAGCGCAAGCCGGTCCGGGGCCAGGACCGAATCCACCCGCAGGCTGGGGCTGCCCCGCTGTCTGTCCAGGCGTCCCTTGAGGGCAATAATGTCCCCCACGGCAATTTTGTCCCTGGACTCTTCCCAGGCTTTTTCAAAAAACACCAGATCTATTTCTCCACGGTAATCGGACAGCGACCCGAAGGCCATGGCCTTGCCGCTCTTGTTTGTGTAGGGCTTTAAGGTCTTCACTATCCCTATCAGGGTATAATCCCTTTCCGGGGCGCCCTCCGCCCGGGAAAGATCCAGCTTGACAAATTGCTCCCAGACCTCCTTGTAGTCGTCCAGGGGATGGCCGGAAAAGTAAAAGCCGATGAGTTCCTGTTCGATGTTGAGCATTTCCATGCGGTCCAGCTCGTTATGGATCGTAAACTGATACTCCGGGTAAATCTGCTCGTCGGCATCGTCAAAAAGGCCGGCCTGTCCCAGCTCCCTGTCCGCCTTTCTTCCCTGGGCATGGTCCACCGCGGTCTCCAGGTTCAATATCAGGGTCTGTCTGGTATGGCCGAAGGAGTCGAAGGCCCCGGTCTTGATCAGGAGTTCCACTACTTTTTTGCCCACAGTTCTAATGTTCACCCGGTCAAGAAATTCCATAAAGCTCTTGTAGGGACCGTCCCTGCGGCAATTGATGATCTCCTCCGCCGACCCTTCCCCGACGCCTTTTATCCCCACAAAACCGTAGACGATGCGGCCCTCCGCCACGGTGAAAAGCCGGTCCGACCTGTTGATGTCCGGCGGGTCGATGGCGATCCCCATGCGCCGGGCCTCGTCGATATACTG
>JAITEW010000216.1 GCA_031281855.1 Treponema sp. | reverse complement strand
GGCTGAACAAAGAGAATTGACAGAACCCAAAAGCGAACTTAGGATTGAATAATGAACTATAAACCTTTAGCTGCGCTTGTAATATGTATTGTTATATGCCTTGTTTCCGCCGCTTTGGCTTCGCTGGTTCAGAGCGGTTTCGGTCAGATAACTGTGAATTCGGGTTTTATCGACGCGCCGCCTGAAGCAGGAGGCGGGAAGATAGCCTATAAGCTCTACATTCCCAGGGGGGCAAGCGCCGCTAATCCGGTCCCGGCGGTTCTGGCCATGCACGGTTACCAGAACGACAAGGAGACCAGCGCCGCATACGGCATAGAACTGGCCCGCCGGGGCATAGCGGTGCTGGCGGCGGATCTTTACGGCCACGGCGGCACCGGGCCGGGCATGAGGGAGCGGGGCTGGGGAACCAGAAAACTCACCAGCCCGGACAAAACCGTTTCAGGCCCCCGGCGTTTTATGCTCATGATGACTTTCAGCGTTCTGGATTTTTTTAAGCCCGAACTATCCGCCGGGCTCAGGGACAGTTCCATGGGCGGTAAGGCGGCGTACCAATACCTCGGGTCCCTCCCGTTTGTGGACCCCTCCAGGCTGGGCATAACGGGACATTCCATGGGAACCTGGGCTTCCTGGTCCGTAGGCGCCGCCTTCCCGGCCCACAAAGCCATAGTGCTCCAGTGCGGCGAACTGCTCGTTCCGGAGTATTACGATGCCGCAAAATACAGGTTCAACAATATCCTCCTCCTCCAGGCCCGTTATGATGAATTCGACTACTTCCGGGATTTCAAACCCAACGTAATAGGCCTTGAAAAAACCCCTTTGCGCTACCGCGACTTCATGGGCCAGTCTTCCCAGGTGGAATGGAACAAAACCTACGGTTCCTTCCAAGACGGCAGCGCCCGGCGTATGGAGCTGATACAGAACAACCACCGCCTGACTACCCACGATGCCCATGCCCTTACTGCGGCTATGTACTGGTTCACCAACGCCCTGGACTCGAAACCCGGCATCGCGGATTCGGATCATATCTATATGGCCAAGGAGGTCCTGATCCTTATCGCTATGCTGGCAGCCCTGGCGGCCCTGCTCCCAGGCTTCCTCCTCCTTGGGCAGATCCCGTTCTTCGCTTCCCTTATTCAGCCCCTGGAACGGGAAAGGGTTAAAATCATCCCTAAAAAGAGCCGGGCCAGGGCGGCCCTTATCGCCATCCTCGTGAGCGGCCTCACCTTCCCCTTTCTGGGGCAGCTCGGCCACGGCCTCATGCCTGTTCCTGAAGATGTCTTCCGCATGACTATTGGGAACGGGTTTATCACGTGGCTTACCTTTCTCATGATCGTCGCCCTGGTTATGCTCATATACTGGTATAAAAAGGGCGAAGGGAAGCGCCTGGGCTTTACCCTTTACGACCTGGGTCTGGCGGACAAGGCCGCGCCGGATAAAGCCGCATGGTCCGCAGCAGGAAAATCCCTCCTGGCGGCTTTTATCCTTACAGGGATGATGTACATCCTGGTCTGCGTGTCGGCGGCGCTTTTTAGTTTGGATCTCCGGTTCATCTGGCCTTTCTTTCGCGTCTTTACCCCTGCGCGGCTTGGGCAGTTCTTCGTATACCTTCCTTTTTACACCGCGTTTTTTGCGGTAAACGCCGGGGTCCGCCTCTACGGCCAGCTCCGCCTTGGTGAGAAAAAATCACCTCTGGCCACCCAGTTCGTCTGGTGGGGTTACAGCGTCTTTATCATGCTGGGCGGCGTCTTTCTCATTGTCCTTATTGAATACATTCCCTTTTTCGCAGGCCTGGGCCCAGGGGCGGATCTTCTTTTTAGCCCTCTCTTCGGCGGCCCCTTTATGTCGGTAATGATCCTCCTTATCCCCCAGTTTGCGGTTTTCTTTTTTCTTTCTACGTGGCTTTACCGCCGCAGCGGCAGGGTGTATATTGGTTCTTTCATCGTAGCAATCCTCGCAAGCTGGATTCTTGCGGGGGGATCGGCAATGTTTTAGGAACGTTTTTTAAGGAGAACAAGGTATGAAAATAGCGGCGCAGCTTTACAATTGCAGGGATTACACAAAGACCCCGGCTGACATCGAAGCCACCCTGCGCAGGGTCAAAACCATCGGGTTCGACGTCATTCAAATTTCGGGCTTCGGCCCCTGCGATCCCGACACCCTTGCGCTCTGGGTCAGGGAAATCGGGCTTGAGGTCTGTGTCACCCATACTCCCTGGTCCCGCCTCACGGATCCGGTTGAACTCAAAAAGGTAATCGCTGAACACAAAAAGCTCGGGTGCCCCCTGGTGGGTCTGGGTTCCAGGCCGGGCGATGTTTTCCCGAACAGTTACGAAGGCTGGACCAGGTTTATCAAAAAAGCCAACGAAATAACCCGCCAGATCAAAAGCGAGGGGCTGAACTTC
The DNA here is from genome assembly GCA_031281855.1 of Treponema sp. Classification (GTDB taxonomy): domain Bacteria; phylum Spirochaetota; class Spirochaetia; order Treponematales; family Breznakiellaceae; genus JAITEW01. Next base: position 4,803 of record JAITEW010000216.1, on the reverse strand, counting down.
AGCTATCATAACCACGACTTTGAATTTGAAAAATGGAAGGGCATCAGCGCCATAGACCGCGTCATTGAAGAATGCCCTGAAATGTTTTTTACCCTGGACGTTTTCTGGGTCCAGGCAGGCGGCGGCAACCCCCTTAAATACATCAAAAAACTGGAAGGCCGTATCAAGGTCATCCATCTCAAGGACTACCGCATGGTCAAAGGGGAGCGCCAATTTGCCGAAATCGGCCAGGGGGTCCTTGATTGGGACGGGATACTCCCTTTGTGCAAATCAACAGGCATAAGCTGCGCGGCTATAGAACAGGATTCGGACTGGCTTTCCGATCCCTTCGAGAGCCTCGCTATGAGCCGGGAGTTCCTTCTGGACAGGGTATAAGCCCCTATTCCACTTTGAACCGCGATACCTCGGTTACCAGACTGTTGACATGATCCTTATTGGCAGCGCTGATCTGGTTGACCCTGTTAACCGCCTCGTTGATCTGATTCGCGCTGGCGGCCATTTTGGTCATGCTGTCGCTGATATGCTGAGTGGCCATTTCCAGGTTTCTGCTTTCTTTGATAACCTCTTTGCTGCCTTCCAGTATTTCGCCTGAGCCCTGTTTTACGAGCCTGGTAAGTTCGTTCAGCTTGCTTACGGACTCAAGGATCTGCTGGCTCCCTGCGCCCTGTTCTTCCATGGCGTTGCGGATACTGGTTTCCTGATCCGATACCGTGCGCACCCGGTCGTCTATGGCCTGGAATTTTTCCAGCACCGTGTTGGTGGATTTGGTGATCTTATCAATAGAACTCTTTATTTTTTTCAGCACCGCGGAAATAGTTTTGGACTGCTTGCCGGAATTTTCGGCCAGCTTGCGGATCTCGTCGGCTACTACGGCGAAACCTTTGCCGGCATCCCCGGCATGGGCGGCCTCAATTGCGGCGTTCATGGAAAGGAGGTTGGTCTGGCTGGCAATGTTCTGCATTACCGCGTTGATCTCCAGAATACCTTCAGACTCCCGGGCAATCTCCTGTATATCCTGGGAAACTTCCTGAAGCCCCGCCCGGCCCACTTCCGACGCTGCGGTGAGTTCCTCGACATTTTCGGCGTTCCGTACCAGGGTCCGGGTAACGCTTTGGATGTTGGCCAGCATTTCCTCAATAGCCGACGAGGACCGGGACACGCTTTCGGTCTGCTGCTCCACATGGCTGTCGAGTTTTTCGATGTTCAGCGTAGCCTGTTCCATAGTGGCGCTGGTCTCGACAACACCGGCGGACTGGTTTATCACCTGGCCCTTGATGCTCTGAATGCCGGCGGTAACCTCGTTGATCACCGCTGCGGTTTCGGCCATGTAGGAGGCCAGCTCGATTCCGATGTCAAAGAGGTTCACTGTCTGGTCATTTATGGCGACAATGAGGTTCCGGATCTTTTCAAGCGTGAAGTTGAAAAAACGCGCAAGCTCCCCGATTTCATCTTCTTTGTTGTACGTAATTTGTACGGACAAATCTCCTTCGCCGGCTGAAATATTTTTCAGGATGCCGCTAATAATACTGATGGGATTAAAAATCATCCTAAGGAAGACGAACATCAGGGCCAGGCCGAGGACGATAAAAATGACGCCGAGTACGGCGTGGCGTATCCCTTCGTTCCAGATTGAGCGGTAAAGTTCCTCGGCGTCGAAATCGCAGCCCGCTATGCCGACCATTTTACCGGCTGAATTTTTTATAGGCGTATAAATCGATACCATCCAGCCCCATTCATCCTGTTTAGTAAGCGCGCTGAACTCGGTTTTTTGGGTTTCCCAGCATTTGAGGAAAGCGGAATCGTAGCTGCTTACATCCTCCTCGTCCCCAAGGGCGGAGAAATTTTCCTCGTCATCAGGCTCAGCGCTGCCGTCAATAACGTACCGGTAAATAGTGCCCTCCACAGGCGCCATGGTGTAAAGGTATCTGGCGCTGGAATAGTTTTTGAGAGTGAAAAGTTCAAGGCGCGCTGCTTCGTAGAAAGGATCTTCGGGGTCCAGGGTTTTAAGGAGGGCTTCGAAGGAATCGCCGTCGATGAGGGAAGCAGCCTTTTCCGTCATAGCCGCTCCTTGCCCGGCGAACAACCCTGAGGCCACGATCATAGTCTGGCGTATGGCGATGAAAGAAGTTATAAAACAGAAAACAAGGATGAATACCGTAAACAGAACTATAAAACGAAATTTAATGGAATGAAACAGTTTCACAGCGGCTCTTCCTCGGAACAAGCTACTTATAAGTTACCAGGCTGTCTGCCGGGTTCCGGGCCGAAGCGGAACTTACCGCGTCCGTTCCTGCCGGGAGCCTCCCGACCCTGACCAGCACCACTGCGTTCTGATCCGCCGGGATGCCCAACTGGCTTTTGAGGTTCCTGTTCAGGGCGTCAATAGGGCCGGTATAAATACGGGAACCCAAACCCAGGGCCTGGGCCGCGAGGTAGACGCTCTGGGCCGCCAAAGCGCAGTCCAGGATCTGGACCCCGTTGGTCTTGCCGTCTCCCCGGGCGGAAATGACGATGAGCACGTTGCCGTCAACAACCTGGGGCACGATCTGTTTCGCCAGGTCCTGGTTCTGCACTACCGTGAAATGCCAGGGCTGGCGGTTCGAAGCGCTCGGGGCCCGTATTGCCGCCTGGATGATAAGGTCCAGTTCGGCTCTGGTCACAGCGCCTGCGGCGAAGTTCCGGGCCGCGAAGTGGTTGATAATGGGCTTTAAGGCCGGGCTTGAGGCGTCCTGGGCCGCCAGAAAAACAGGGGCCGCCGCCAGCAGCAGCAAGCAGGCAAAAAAAACACGGATTTTCATGATTTCCCTCCTTGTGGGTATAAAAATTTATGTATATTCTACCATATATAATATATTGTTACTATTGTTAGAGGCAGGCTAAATTAGTTCGTCAAGGCTTATACCGTCTTCCGGTATCCATTTTCTCCAATAATCAACTGATTCCCGGATATCTGAAAGGAGATCGCGGGGAAAAGCCGAAGTTCCCGCAAACAGCTCAAGAGTAAGGTAGATATCTTCACAGGGCTTTAGTATTCCTTTTCTATCTTTGCCGTGAGCAGCTTTCAAAGCTTTCAGGACTTTTTCTCCATCGATGATTCCATGGACGTTGTTCGCTGCTGTGAACGGCCTGTGTTCCGAAGACCGTCCGTCGGTTTGCTGCAGATGGATAATAGGACTGTACAACCCCAGTTCCGAAAGCCATGCGTAACAATCGCCGTCGCGCGGTTCGGCAAATAAATGAGAAGCCTTTGAAATTTCCGCTTTGAGGCCGGCAAGATCCCCCTGCTCGGCGCACAGGTACGCCGAATCGCTGCCCAGCCAAATGCCCCGCACCGGCTTGCCGCATACGCATATTTGTTCCAATACCGAATCTTCGGGTTTTATAAATTTTGATTGATGATGCCCCAGGTCTTCGGTGAAGTAGAACGGACTCCCGCTTGCAGCCGACACGGCGCGCATCAACTCTTCAGCCTGCCTGATGGTCCACGGGTATTGATGCGGCGTGTACATCTGTTCTATGGCCAGGAATTTACACCCCCCGGATATTCCGAATCTGTTTATTTCTATGAGGTTCAAAGTTAAGATTTCGATAAAATTACGGTATAAGGCTGAATTTTGCAGTACGTAATGGGGAAACGCATGGGCAAAAAAGCCGAAACCCGCCTCCAACTCCGCCGCCGCTTCCATCATGGGCTGAAACCAGTCTTCGATCATCCGCCGCTGTACCCGCGGATCTGTATGAGTGAGTCCCAGAGTCGTGTAAGTACCATGGCCGGAATAGAGGTTAACAACTTTCATCCCTGTGTTTTTTTGGGCTTCTTTTACCGCCTCAACCCAGTCTTGTAGATATTCCCTGCCCATATAGAGGGGATCCAACTCATTGTCCGCGCTTGCTTCTATGCAGTGTAATCCCAGATCCGATATTACCGAACACCATTCCCCGGGCTTGGTCCACCGTTTGCAGGCAAAACAATTATCGATTGCCAAATGGATTTTTGGATATTTCAAATCTTCCTTTGAAGCGGCAGGGGATACGCGCCTGTCTCGCGTTTGGTGATGAGGGTACGGCACAGTTCCCTGCCAATCGTAAAGATCGAAGGGCCTACTTTTTTTACCGGCTTTAACCCGTGGTAGCTGAAGAATTCTTCTTCGCAGTCGTACACCAGGAAATTGTTGTTTTTTACTTCCAGACGGTGCTGCATAAACATTGCCGCGGTGATGTAGTTTGAAGAATAATCTACCGAAAAAACAGCGGAATGTTTGTCAAAGGCGCTGAAAAAAGAATCAATTTCTTTTATCGAATCATGATCGCCAAGGCAGACGTAGCGTATATCGTCGCAGCGGTTCTTTATCACATCGTATATGCCTTCGTACCGGCGGTTCCGCTTGAGGGGGGAATGTCCCACTACCAGGAAACGCCGGTAACCCTGTTCCAGAAAAAGGCGGCCTGCCTCCTGGGCATGGCGGAAGTTGCCGGTCTGTACCGAAGGCAGCGCCGGCAGCTCGTCAGTGATAATATCCGTAACAATATCCCTTCCTTCCCTTAAAACATGATAAAAAGGCAGCGCCGAATTTCTAAAATAAAGGGCGATTATTCCGTCCGCGTCAATGGATAAAAGGTAGTCTCCAAAGTTGAGTGAACGTATATCAATTTCCGGAAGTTGTATGAATTCCGCTGAAACCCCTTTCCCGGCGGCCTCAGCGTTAATGCCCAGCATGAAGGCGTCGTTAAACCGCGTGTCATCCTTGGCCGAAACCACCGCGATCCTGTACCCGTCCAGCACTTTCTGCGGCCGAAGGGACT
>JAITEW010000373.1 GCA_031281855.1 Treponema sp. | reverse complement strand
GGTGAAACTCCTTGAGCCGGACAGGTTCGGCGCTCCGGTTTTCAAAGGACGCGCCGATGCGTATCCCCCGCAGTCCCGCCAGGAAACCCACACGCCAGGTGAACCCGTAGTCCCCCTGCTGCTCCGTATAAACCTGTTCCGCAATATCCCCGGTAAAGCACCGGTCGTAGTATTTCCGTTTTGCGGCGCCGGACGTTTCGAGGGAGATCCTGACGGGCTTTTCTTCTTTGCCGGCCAGAATAACGCAGCAGGGATTTTTACCATTAAAACCGATCCCGTCGGTTTCAAACGGCGCCGTAACAGCGCCGGCTATATTAAATGACATGATGTTCCTCCATTGCTGTATTGTTCTTCTCCTAACAGCAGTCCGGGTCAATGCCTATTCACCCCTCGTTCACATACTTCCCGAGCGTCTTCGCCACCGCGCCGGGGCCTGCGAGAAGTTCGCCGAAGAGGGACTCCACTTTTTCCCCGATGCCCGCTTCCCAGAGGTTGACGGCGAAGATTGTTTTGTCCGCGAGTATGGGTTCCAGCGCCTGATGAAAGGGGCCGCTGCTGCCCGGCTTTATCCCCGCCAGCCGGGGCTGGAGATCCGCCAGCCTGGGGTCGGGGCTTACGGTAAAGGGCTTGCCTTCATCGTTGACGCCCAGGAGGTACCGGAGCCACCCGGCCAGGACCAGGGGGATGAGCTTTAGGCTGTGTATGTCCAGGCCGGGCTTTGTAAGGTAGGCCTTGATGGTTTCGCCGTAACGGACCGGGATCTTCTGGGAGCTGTCGGACGCGATGCGCTGAGGGGTGTCGGGCATGAAAGGGTTTGGGAAGCGGACTTTGATGACTTCCCTGATGAACTCCTGGGGCGAGAGGATCCCCGGATCGGTTACCGCCGGGAGGCCCTCGTTATAGCCTATGCCTTCCACGAGCTTTACCAGATCCGGGTTCTTCATTTCTTCCGAAATCCGGGTGTAACCCAGGAGGCAGCCGAAGATAGCCAGAGCGGTGTGCAGGGGGTTGAGGCAGGTGCAGACTTTCATCTTTTCAACCTTGTCCACAACATCCCGGCTGGTAAAGAGTACGCCGGTTTCTTCCAGCCTTGGACGGCCGGCGGGGAAGCTGTCTTCGATGACCATGTACTGGGGTTCCTCGGCGTTTACAAACGGGGCTGTAGGGGTGGTCTTTGCGTAGATTTTAGTGTCTGTAAAGCCGGACTGTTCCAGCACGGCCTTGACCCCCTGATCCGGCCCTGGGGTGATCTTGTCGATCATGGTCCATGGGAAGCTCACGAGGCTCCGGTCCCGGATGTAACCGGCAAAGCCTTTTTCGGCCTTGCCCCCCTGGGCCCACTTTATTGCGAAAGTTTCCACAGCTCCCAGGAGCTTGTCCCCGTTGTGGGAACAGTTGTCCATGCTCACCAGCGCCAGGGGGAGGGGGGAGGCCAGGTAGCGTTCGTAGAGGAGCGCGGTTATTTTGGCGATATAGTTTCCCGGTCCCGCGCCGTCTGTTCCTGCAGGCCCGTTCAGGCAGTCTTCCGCGGCGTCAGGGATAAGGGCGCCTTGGCTGTCAAAGAGGTTATAGCCTTTCTCGGTAATAGTGAGGCTGGCCATTCTGAGCGAGGGGGAACGGAAAACGCCCTTGAGGGTTTCAAAGTCAGCCTTATTGCCCATCCAGAGGGAACAGGCAGCCGAGGCGATGACCTTCTTCACTATGCCGCCGTCGGCTTTTAGGGTCACCCCCAGGGTCAGGTTGTCGCAGGGCTTGAAAACCTCGTTGATGACGCCCCCGTCCCTTCCTGCGACCATGATGATCCCGGTCTTTTCGATACCCCGTTCCAGGAGCGTCTGCTCCAGAGCAAGGGGAAAGATGCGGAAAATGTTACCTGCGCCGAAATGCACCCATTCGGGCTTTTCTTTTGTCGCCTGTTTCATCTTTTCCCGGTCGAACCGGGGCAGTTCTATGCCCGCTTTTTCCCATTGTTCCCTGTTTTTGAGTTCCTCGTCGGTTAAACGCATAAATTCCCCCGTATAAGTCTGAATGAGTCTAACATAAAGCAGGCGGATTTGGTATACTGAAAGAAACGGAACAACCGGAATTCAGGGAAGGTAAATATGAACAAAGTCAGAATCGGCGTTATCGGTATCGGGAATATGGGTTCCTCCCATATAAAAAGCATCGTTTCAGGGCTGGTGCCGGATATGGAGCTTGCGGCGGCGGCGGACCGTTCCCCTGCAAGGCGTGAGTGGGCCGCGGGGTTTGTGCCCAAAGGGGTCCCGCTGTTCAACGACGGGAAGGAGCTCATCCAAAGCGGGCTTGTGGACGCCGTGCTTATCGCGGTTCCCCACTATCAGCATCCCCCTCTGGCTATCGAGGCCTTTAAGGCCGGGCTCCATGTGATGTGCGAGAAACCCGCGGGGGTTTATACCAAACAGGTCCGGGAGATGAACGCCGCTGCTGAAAAGAGCGGCCTCGTATTCGGCATGATGTTCAACCAGCGGACCAACGCCTGGTTCAGGAAGATGCACGATCTGGTCCAGGGGGGGAGCCTTGGGAACATCAAGCGGGTTTCCTGGATTATCACCGACTGGTACCGGCCCCAGGCCTATTATGATTCCGGCGACTGGCGGGCTACCTGGGACGGCGAAGGAGGCGGGGTCCTGCTCAACCAGTGCCCGCATAACCTGGATCTCCTCCAGTGGATCTGCGGCATGCCCCAGGCGGTACGGGCCTTCTGCCATAACGGCAAGTGGCATAACATCGAAGTGGAGGACGACGTAACCGCGTACCTGGAATACCCCGGCGGCGCTACAGGGACCTTCATTACCTCCACTGCCGACGCTCCGGGGACCAACCGTTTCGAAGTTACCCTGGAGATGGGAAAACTCATCTGTGAAAACACCAGCGAGCTTACCCTTCACCGTCTGGCGGTGAACGAACGGGAATTCTGCAAAACCGCCAAAGGCGGCTTCGACAGGCCTGAGGTAACAGTGGAAAAAATCGAAACCGACAAGAGCAACGAACAGCACAACGGGGTCCTCAAGGCCTTTGCGGGCCGCATACTGCGGGGAAGCCCCCTTGTGGCCGAAGGCTCCGAGGGGATCAACGGCCTCATCCTTTCCAACGCCATGCACCTTTCTTCCTGGCAGGACAGGACCGTAGCCCTTCCTCTGGACGAAGACCTTTTTCTTGAAGAGCTGAACAAACGCCGGGCCCTGACAAAGAAAAAAAACTCCAGCGGCGCGGTTTTTGAAACTGCCGGCAGTTATTAATGGCTTCCAGTTTTTTCACTGATATTGTCAGCCAGCGGTTTAACTCCGCCGCGGTGCTGGACATCAGCCGGGAAGGCAAGGTCCTTATTATCAGCGATTTCCACATGGGCGCGGGGAAGCGGGACGATCTGCATCCTAACGGGGAAATTGTCAGGAAGGTCCTGGAGGATTACTATCTCAAAAACGGCTGGTATTTGGTGCTGAACGGGGACATTGAGGAGCTGGCCAAATTTTCCCTCAAGGATATACAGGCTGAATGGAAGGATCTGTACCGTGTTTTCGACAGTTTTGCCGCCGCGGGGCGGCTTTACAAGACCCTTGGAAACCACGACGAGGACCTTATCTTTGAGCGGGATTATCCCTATCCTTTGTACAACGCGGTCAAAATAGAAACAGGCCGCATACCCCTTTATGTGTACCACGGCCACCAGTCCTCAAAGATGTACACTGAGTTCAACAACCTTATCAGATTGAGCCTCCGCTATCTGCTGAAACCCGTGGGGATTCGGAATATCTCTTCCGCCCGGAGCCCTTACCGCCGCTTCCATGTCGAGCGGCAGGCCTATAATTTTTCCATAAAAAACAACTGCATCTCCGTTATCGGCCACACCCACAGGGCCCTTTTCGAGTCTTTAGGGCGCTTTGATTATATCAAGTTTGAAATCGAACGGCTCTGCAGGGATTACCCGGCGTCTTCCGGAAAAGACCGGGAGCGCATTGCAGGGGAAGTCGAAAATCTCAGGACGGAACTGGGGAAGCTCAAGCGTTCCGAGCGGCGGGACGTGCTGCGCCAGAGCCTCTACGGCGACGAGTTCCCTGTGCCCTGCCTGTTTAACGCCGGAAGCGCTATCGGCAAAAAAGGGATCAACGCCATTGAGGTGGACAATGAGAACATCGCCTTAGTGTACTGGTTCGCGGAAGGGAAGGGGATGAAGTTCATAAGCCGGGGCTGGTACAAAGTGGAGCCTTTCGGAAGCTCCGGCTACTGCAGATCGGTTCTTAACCAGGACCGGCTTGAGTACCTGAAGGCCAAGATAGAGCTTTTGGGCAAGTAGAATATTGACGATAAATGAACTAACGATCATCATAGTAAGAAGGGAGATTCGGGAGTGGCTGATTACGGCGGATCGCACATTATCGGCAGGGTTATTGTTTTGCTGATCCTCATTGTTGTGCTTGCCGGAGGCGGCATCCTGTGGTTCGATTACCTCAACGTTATAGACGCCAAAGCCGTGCTGGGTCCGGCGCTGGACGCCTTGAGAGGCGTCCCTCTTGTAAACCGCATTTTGCCGCAAGGCGGGGGCCGTACCCAGGGCGCCGCGCCGGATGACGACATTCTCAACATAGACGCCGAACGTTTCGCTGTGCGCCTTGAAGCCCTGGAACTCAGGAACAGGGAGTTGGAACGCCAGGAACAGGATATGCAAAACCGCAGGGGCGAAATCGAGCAAATGGCCCAGGAACTGGAAGAACGCCAAAAAGCGCAGGATGAACGGGAGAATTCCTTCAATGCCCGGGTCTCGGACGCCGAAACTAAAGATAGCAGCGTCGAGACAAATGCCCGCCGTCTGACCGGTATGCCCCCTGAGCGAGCAGTGGGCATCCTTGTCGCAATGGACGATCAGGACATTATCGACGTTTTCCGGAAAACCGACCAGATTGCGGAGGCCGAAGGAACCAGTTCCATTGTGTCGTACTGGCTGTCCCTCATGCCTCCCGAAAGGGCTGCGGAGTTGAACCGCAAAATGACAGGGAGGCCCCAGAGCCTCTACTGACCGGCCCAGGTCTTCCGGTTCATTCTGAAACGACGAGGAGGCCTGGCGGTGATAGAAGTTTCCACAATAGAAGCCCCGCATAGCGCCGGAAACACGCCGGAATTGCCCCGCGATAGTTCTGTTTTTGGGCAAAAAGCCCGGAAAAAGGATGCAAAACCGGGAATTTTCGGCAAGCTTCTTGACAGACTTGTGAATAAATCGGGAAAGAATCAGGCCGGTTCTCCGGATCCTGCCGGCAAGCTTCGCGGCAGCCAGTTCCCTGTTACGGAAGAAGGCGTTTTAGCCGGAAATGGCGGAAAATCCCCTTCGTCGTCCAAAAAGACGCTGTTCCCGGGAATTGAAGCCTGGGATTTAACGCCTGACGCCGGGAATGTTTCGGCCTTTACGGGACAGAATGCCGGGGAAGGCCCGAAAAACCAGGCCCTTATGTTCTCTGAAGAAACCGGGAAGCCTGAGCGCCTTTCACCCCGAAGGGCCGGAAAACCAAGCCTTTCCGATTACGCCGTTGTTCCCGGAGACGGCGCCCTGATCCACAGGGGGCAAACAGAGGGGAACAGCAGGGAAACGGATCTTGCCGTCCCGGCAGGGAAGGGGGACCAGGGGCTTGCGGAATTCGTACACGAGGCCGTTTCCCGGACGCCTGAAAAAGAAAGCCCGGCATCAGCGGACTTTTTGCCCTTTTCGGCCGGGAACACGGAACCCGGTATCCCGGATTTTGCCGGGTTTCCGGGGCCTGCTTTGGCGGATGTCCCTGAAGCGGAAAAATCCGGCCAATCAGAGGATAAGGGCCCCAGGATCAGGAAGGGCAGGGACCGCTTTAGCATCGACTTCCGGGATCTCAGGACCGAAAAAACGCCGTCCGCCTCAGAGGGCCTTTCTTCGGATGTAAAAACGGCCTTTGGGGCCGAAAAAATCGACGTTGATATTCCTGTGGAACTAAGGGTTTCAGGCGGCAGAGAAGGGGGGGACAGCGGGGGCTTTATGAGCAAGTCCGCCTTTGAAGACGCCCTGGCGCAGCAGGTACATGAAAATCTGGGCTCCGATATCGTTAAACAGGCTTCAATCATTGTCAGGGACAGAGGGGAGGGGACCATCAGGCTTTCCCTTAAGCCGGAAACTCTGGGAAATGTAAAGATACGCCTTGAAATGACCGAAAACAAGATCACAGGGCATATCGTTGTTGAAAGCAGCGAGGCCTTTAAGGCCTTTGAACGGGAACTCCCGGTTCTGGAAAAACAGTTTCAGGAATCAGGCTTCAGCGAGACGAGTCTTGAAATGTCCTTTTCCAGGGACAACGGGAGCGGCGCCCGGTACAGGCAGGACGAAGGGGAGCCCCGTTTCTCCCCGGTTTTGGCAGCTTCCAGGTATGACGCTGAAACGGAGCGTATCGAAGTGATACCCCAAAGGGGTTCCGCCGACGGTACCGGAAGGACTGCGGTAAATTTGTTGATTTGAGCCTGTTCTGAAAAATGAAATTTTGGAACAGCCTCACTTAATGGAGTTATATTTATGGAAACGACACTTTTAAAACCGGTTATGAGTTCAGAAGAACTTGCGGAGCTCAACCGCCTCACAGCGGAACACAACGCCAGGATAAACAGCGGCAGGAATTCCCAGCAGAGCCTGGGAAAAGATGATTTCCTCAAGCTCCTCCTGACCCAACTGGCCAACCAGGATCCTACGGCGCCCCTGGAAGACAAGGAATTCATCGCCCAGATGGCCCAGTTTTCCAGCCTTGAGCAGATGAACAACATGGCCGCCGATTTTGCCAAAATGGCCCGGATGCTCCAGGTTACCGAGGCTTCTTCGGCGCTGGGCAAATCCGTGGAAATACTTGAAGGGGACAACGTGATTCAGGGCGCGGTCAAGGCCGTGTCCCGGGACGCGAGCCCCCAGGTGCTGGTAAACGGCGTTAACTACAACTGGGATCAGGTAATCAGAGTATATCAAGGAGAAAGCGGCTTATGATGCGATCATTGTTTTCCGGCGTATCGGGACTTCAGAATCATCAGACCAGGATGGATGTAATCGGCAATAACCTTGCCAATATCAATACCACCGGGTTCAAGCGGAACCGGGTGAATTTCCAGGACATCTTTTACCAGCAGCTCCAGGGAGCGGCCAGGCCCACGGACGTGCTGGGCGGCGTAAACCCCAAGGAAGTGGGCCTCGGTATGTCGGTAGCTTCTATCGACACCGTCCACATCCAGGGCGGCTTCCAGACCACCGGGGTGGCAA
>JAITEW010000070.1 GCA_031281855.1 Treponema sp. | reverse complement strand
GGCGAATTTGAGCTTAACGCGTTTTCTCCCCTTATCGCCGATTCGCTTCTTGAAAGCCTTTCCCTGCTCACAAGGGGATGTTTCCTTTTCCGAACAAAGTGCGTGGAAACCCTGACGCCGGACAGGGAACGCTGCGCCGAACTGCTTAACGCTTCCTGGGCCTTTGCCGTTTCTTATGTACCGCTTCTGGGCTACGAAACAGTAAGCCGGATCATCGCGGAATACCGGGATAAAAGCGACGCGTCCGAACAAATACGGCAGGCTCTTGAGTACGCTCAAGAGCGAGCTCTGGAAGCGCATGCGCCGTAGCGCCTCATTGTTTTTTATACCGGGACAGGTTATACAGAGTGATGGAGATTAACTGGAAGAAGAACACCGTCCTGTTTTTAAGCGGCCAGGCCCTGTCGATCTTTGGTTCCATGGTTGTGCAGTACGCGATTCTGTGGCACATAACACTTAAAACCCAGTCGGGAACCATGATGACCGTTTTTACCGTCGCAGGATTTCTCCCGATGTTTTTAATTTCGCCCTTCGGCGGGGTTTGGGCGGACAGGTTTAACCGGAAACACCTTATCAACCTGGCGGACGGGGCAATAGCCCTTGCCAGCCTGATCGTGGCCGTTCTGCTTATGGCGGGATTTAACCACGTCGGCATTCTGTTGTCCTGCGCCGTTGTGCGATCTTTCGGCCAGGGGGTGCAAATGCCGGCGGTCGGCGCGCTTATTCCGCAGATTGTACCCCAGGAACAGTTAACAAGGGTAAACGGCATACAGGGCAGCGTACAGTCGTTTACTATATTGATTTCTCCCGCGGTAAGCGCCTTTCTTATGTCTTTCGCATCTTTGGAGTCTTTGTTTTTTCTTGATGTGCTTACCGCCGCAGCCGGCATAAGCATCCTCTTCTTTTTTGTCAAAATTCCGGCAGTGAAAAAATCCGGGCGCGAACAGACAAACGTGGAATATTTCCACGACCTGAAAGAAGGAATCAACTACATCCGGAGACACCGGTTTATTCTGCTGTTGATGCTCCTTTCCGCGGCCTTTATGTTTTTTGCGACGCCGTCTATGTTACTGACCCCGCTTCAGGTAACCAGAAATTTCGGGAACGAAGTGTGGCGGCTCAGTGCGATAGAAATTACGTTTTCAATCGGGATGATGGCGGGCGGGTTCCTTATTGGCGCCTGGGGCGGATTTAAAACCCCCGTCTATACCATGTTCCTCGCCTGTGCCCTGTTTGGTCTTGAGTCGATAGGGTTTGGGGTGGCGTCTGTTTTCTGGGTTTATCTCGGCGTTATGGTAATCACCGGTGTAACCGTGCCGCTTTACAATACGCCGGTAATGGTTTTACTGCAAAGTTCCGTAGAGCCGGATTTTATGGGACGGGTTCTTTCGGTTATCACCATGATAAACAGCGTCATGCTGCCGCTGGGCATGCTCTTTTTCGGTCCGATCGCGGACAGGTTCCCTATCAACCTTCTGTTTGTCGTAACAGGCGTGATAATGGCGCTGTTGAGCATTCCGTTTATTACAAGCAAGACATTACGGGATGCGGGAAAACATAAAATCTGTATAAAACAGAACCTACCATCTGACGCAGATGCCTTTTGATTCGGCGTATTTTTTTATATCCCCAATCGTGGTTTTGCCGTAGTGGAGCATGGAGGCGACCAGGGCGGCGTCTGCGTTTCCTCCGCGGCCGTTTTCCGCCTTTTCCAGCGGCAGGAGTATGTCGGCAATCTGCTCAAGATTCCCCGCGCCGCCTGAGGCGATTACCGGCACGGGCGCCGCGTCGAGTATTGCCCTGGTAAGGTCCAGGTCGTAACCGGTCCCGGTTCCGTCGGCGTCAATGGAATTAAGGAGGATTTCCCCCGCGCCAAGCTCCACCGCCCGGACGGCCCACGCCACGGCATCGCGCCCGGTGTCGGTTCTGCCGCCATGGGAATAGGCGTGCCAACGCGGCTCCGGGGCGGAATTTCCGCTCTGCGGAAGCTCCGCGTCTTGCGACTCCGGGCCTTGTGGGGTCCGCGAAAACCCGACCCGTTTTGCGTCGATGGAAAGTACGACGCACTGGCTCCCGTAGGCCTTTGCCATTTCCGAAAGAAGTTCCGGCCGGGAAAGCGCCGACGTACATACGGAAACCTTGTCCGCACCGGCGTTCATCGCGTCCCTCATGTCGTCAACACTGCGGATGCCGCCGCCGACACAGAGCGGGATAAACACTTCCGCCGCAACCTTCCGGACTACGTCAAGCAGGGTTGCCCGGCTTTTGTACGAAGCGCCTATGTCAAGAAAGACAAGCTCGTCGGCCCCCTCGTCGTTGTAACGCCGGGCAAGTTCCACCGGATCGCCTGCGTCCTGTATGCCCTTGAACTTTATTCCCTTTACTACCCGTCCGTCGTCAACGTCCAGGCAGGGAATGATGCGTTTTGCCTGCACAGCTACTCCTTAAATTCTTTTCTGCAAACTTTGTGTCTTCGTAGTCGAAAGCCTCGTTTAATACTGCGGAAACTCATTTGAAAATCCGGTTTACACTAGCCCCTGGGACGCCGCTATCCGCACCGCGTCGGCCTTGTTAACCGCCCCCAGTTTATTGTAAATGCTGCGAATAACACTCTTAACCGTATTCACCGACAACGAAGAAATGCCGGCGATTTCTTCCTGGGTCATTCCCTGTGAGAGGTTGGCAAGGACTTCCATTTCCCGGCGGGACAACTTGGGCATCCCCTGGTCAAACGAGCTTTCCTCGGCCGCCTCCGGCCGTAAAATTTCCGTCAGGGCAAAAAGTTTTTTCGCATAAGCCGCGGCGTTAAGGCGTATTTTTTCAAGCCATTCCCGGGGAAGCTTTGACGCGTTTTCCTTTAACGCCGCGTCGGCCAAGGCCCGCATGTTTTTTCCCAGCTCCGTAAAGGGCATAACAATGGCGTTAGGTTCGGACAGGCGGTATACTTCCGCCAGGGCGGTAAAGGCGCCTTCCCTGTTTTTAAGCTGGTAGCGGCATACCGCCTCCAGGGCCTTCATTTCGATCCTTCCCAGGACAAAGGCCCAGCGGCTGTTTCTGATTTCCTG
>JAITEW010000057.1 GCA_031281855.1 Treponema sp. | reverse complement strand
GGCAGTTTCCTTTATACTGGGTTTTTTCATACTTATTCTGATACTGCGGCTCATAGCGTACCTGACAAACCGGAATGTTTACAGCGCCTTCTGGCGTGTTATCGATACTATCTCCCAGCCCCTGCTGTTCAGGATAAACCGCATCCTCTTTGGGAACAGGATCGTCCATTACCGGACAAGCCTCATGCTTGCGGTCCTGGTTCTTGGCGCCGCTATGATAGTCCTCGGCGTTTTTGCCGGCATACTTTCGGGGCTCCTTGCGAGGCTGCCGGTCTAGTATGTTTCTACGGGAACTCACCGCTTCCGTAAGCCAGATAAAAGGCGCCGGTCCGGCCGCGGCTGCCATGCTTGCCCGGCTGGGCATCACTTCCGTAAGCGCCTTGCTCCGCCATTACCCCAGGGACTGGGAAGACCGGAGCAGGACAGTCCCTTTAAGGGATTTCAGCATTAGGGAAGTCTATACGGACGTAACGGTCCTGGGCCACGAATGGTTCGGCGCAGGGCACATGAAAACCCTTAAGATCCATGTAGAAGACGACACTGCCAGGGCCGCTCTTGTGTGTTTTAACAGGCCCTTCCTGGGGAAGCAGCTTCCTGTAGGGGCGGTCCGCAGGATTTACGGGCGCTTTCAGTACAAATACGGCGAACTCCAGTCTTCGGCCTTTGAAATCGAAGGCCCGGGGGATAGGGGCGCTGTACTGCCTGTTTATCCTCTTACCGAAGGGCTTACCCAGAATTTACTTCGAAAGCTCATGAAAAATGCCCTTGATCTCTACGCCGGATCTCTGGAAAACGAACTCCCTCAGGCGCTTATCGAAAAAGAAGGGCTGCTCCAAAAACCGGAAGCCCTCAGGGCGATCCACTTTCCGGCATCGATCGGGGAAAAAGACAAAGCCCGGAAAACGTTCATTTATGAAGAGCTTTTTTACCTTGAACTCATGATAGGAAAGCGCGCTAAAGAGCGGAAAAAAACAGCTTCCCAGGCGAAACGGTCCGGACAGGGAGAGCTTTCGGCTTTGCAAAAACGCTTTATCCAGCGGCTGCCCTTTACCCTCACTCCCGGCCAGCTTGAAGCGGTCAGGGAAATCAACAGGGATATTGACAATCCTCCTATGGCGCGGCTCCTCCAGGGGGACGTGGGCTCGGGAAAAACCCTGGTATCCTTTCTCGCCGCCCTGCGGGCTGTGGAAACAGGCGACAGGGGCCAGGCGGTCCTTATGGCGCCTACTGAACTCCTGGCGCGGCAGCACGCGGAAAACGCCGCAAAGCTCCTGGAGCCCCTGGGCGTGAGTATTGCCTTCCTTACCGGCAACATCAAGGCGCGCGGCAGGGCCCATCTCCTGAAAGCCCTGGCTGCAGGGGAAGTGGATATAGCCGCGGGGACCCACGCGCTTTTTTCCCAGGACGTGATCTACAGGAATCTCAAGCTCGCGGTGATTGACGAGCAGCACCGTTTCGGGGTGACCCAGCGGCAGGCCATTATGGCCAAAGGTGAAAAGCCCGGGCTCCTCATGATGAGCGCCACCCCTATACCCCGGACCATGGCGCTGACGGTCTTTGGGGATCTGGATGTCTCGACGATACGGGACATGCCCCCAGGGCGTAAGCCCGTCAAGACCCATCTGGCCAGGGAATCCAACGGAGGGAGGGTCTATGATTTTGTCCGCCAGGAACTGGCAGCCGGACACCAGGCTTATTTTGTGTATCCGTTAATCGAAGCCAATGACGGGAAAGACAAAGACGCCGGGAACCTCAAGGATGTTTCGTCCATGGCCCGGCGGCTGTCGCAGGAGATCTTCCCTGAATACGCTGTAGCCCTTATCCATTCGCGGCTTGAGGAAGAGGACAAGCGGAAAACCATGGACGCCTTCCGCAAAGGAGAGATCCGGGTCCTTGCGGCGACAAGCGTCGTGGAAGTCGGCGTAGACGTGCCTAACGCTACGTGCATGGTTATCGAGCACGCCGAACGCTTCGGCCTCGCCGCGCTCCACCAGCTCCGGGGCAGGGTAGGCCGCGGGGAAGCTCAGTCCTACTGTTTCCTTATCTATTCGGATCAGGAGGTCCCAAGGGAGTACGCCGGTACAAGGGCGGAACTGCTGAGCGAGGAAGAACGCAGCAAAGAGGGGAAGCGCCTTATGGTGATGCTCGAAAATGCCGACGGCTTTGTCATTGCAGAAAAAGATCTCCTCTTCCGGGGGCCGGGCCAAATCGCCGGCATCGAGCAGTCAGGCTACCTTGCCCTGGGCATCGCCGATCCTTTGCGGGATACTGAAGAACTGGTCCGGGCCAGGGCCGATGCTTTTGAAATTCTGGAAACAGATCCGGAACTGCAGAAACCGGAAAACCTCTGTATCTGCCGGACCCTGGAACAGGCGCCGCCGTTCAGGGATGTAGGGCTCTAAGGGAACGAAAAAAACGTGCAAAAAAGCAAAAAAACTATTGACATTGAATTTATTTGTCCGTATAATACAAGTATTCCTATTGTTTTTATATGTTATAATAGGATTAGTTGATTTACCATCCTGTTTCAGGCTAAATTTGTGTATGATTTTGTTGAAAGAAATATCGAAAAGCTATGGAACAGTCCAGGCGGTCCGGAAGGCGGACCTCCGGGTTCCGGCAGGGAGCATATACGGGATAATCGGCAGGAGCGGCGCCGGGAAATCAACGCTCCTCAGGATCATGAGCCTCCTGGAACCCCCGGACAAGGGGGAAGTGTACTACCGGGAGGAACGGGTGGATACCCTGACAGGGAAGGCGCTTTTGGAGCGGCGGCGGAAGATGGGGATGATTTTTCAGAATTTCAACCTCCTGGGTTCCAGGGACGCGGCAGGCAATATCGCCTATCCCCTGGAAATCGCGGGAGTCCACAAAAGACAGATTGAGAAAAGGGTGGACGAACTCTTGGAAATGGTGGATATCAGAGACAAACGGAAGGCCCGGCTCAGGGAGCTTTCAGGAGGCCAGAAGCAGCGGGTGGCTATTGCCAGGGCCCTTGCGGTCAATCCCGAGGTGCTCTTCTGCGACGAAGCCACAAGCGCCCTGGATCCCCAGACCACAAGGTCCATCCTCGCGCTGATCCGGGAACTCCACGACAAGCTGAAAATCACGGTGATCCTCATAACCCACCAGATGTCGGTTATCCGGGCAGTCTGCGACGAAGTGGCGGTACTGGACGAAGGGCTCATCGCCGAACAGGGCCCGGTGGATTCGATCTTTAATTCCCCAAAGACAGAAGCGGCCCGGGAGCTGGTATATGCCTGAAAAACTGCTTGCGGTCCTGGCGCTGCTCCCTTCTTCCACCGCAGAAACCCTCTATATGACCCTGGTTTCCACCCTGCTGGCAGGCGTCATGGGGTTCCCTTTAGGGGCTTTTTTGTACAGCGCTTCGCCGGCAGGGCTCCGTTCCCGGAAGGTCCTGTACAACACCCTGTCCCGTATAGTGAACATACTCCGTTCCCTGCCTTTCATCATCCTGATGATCCTGCTTATCCCCTTTTCGCGGCTCCTTATCGGGACCAGTATAGGGCCTACAGCGGTGATCATCCCCCTTTCCATAGCTGCGGCTCCGTTTGTAGCCCGGGTCACGGAATCGGCGCTGTCGGAAGTTGACAGCGGGGTGATTACCGCCGCCAGGGCCATGGGTTCGACAAATTTCCAGATCATCAGGAAAGTGCTGATCCCTGAGGCCCTTCCGGCGCTGGTGTCCGGCCTTGCGCTGACTATCATCAATCTTATCGGATATTCCGCTATGGCAGGGGCTATAGGCGGCGGCGGGCTTGGGAGCCTGGCTATAAACTACGGCTACTACAGGTTCAGGATGGAAGTGACTGTCGCGGCTGTGGTTATCATTCTGATTATCGTAGAACTGGTGCAACTGGCAGGTACTGTTATCAGCAGGAGCCTGCTTTCCAAACGGTAACAGCCTTAAACGGACTTGGTCCGGAAAGGTTAATTTTTTTGCATGATTCCAGGAGGAATTATCATGAAGAAGAACATTGCGGTTCTGTTTCTTTTAGGGGCTTTGGCCCTCTCGGGTTCCCAGCTTTTCGCCAAAGGCAAAAGCGACGGTTCTAATACTCTTACCATAGGGGCTACCCCGGTTCCCCATGCGGAACTGCTCGGCCTTGTAGGGGAGGATCTTAAAGCCCAGGGTATTGAACTCAAAATCGTGGAGTACAACGATTATGTGCAGCCCAACGAGGCGCTTCTGGCAGGGGACCTGGACGCCAACTTCTTCCAGCACATTCCCTATGTCGGGACCAGGGACACATGGCAGGCCAATATCGTTTCGGCCTTCGGCGTTCATGTGGAACCTTTCGGGCTGTACTCGAATAAATACAAGAACCCAGCGGATCTGCCTTCAGGCGCGGTTATCGCGATTCCCAACGATCCCACCAACGGCGGCAGGGCGCTGCTCCTGCTCCAGACCAACGGGCTTATCACCCTCAAAGCCGGGGCGGGCATAACCGCTACTCCCCAGGATATCGCTTCAAATCCCAAAAATTTCCGCTTTACGGAGCTTGAAGCCGCCCAGCTTCCCCGGGCCCTGGCGGATGTGGACGCCGCGACTATCAACGGGAACTACGCCCTTGAGGCCGGCCTCAATCCCGTGCGGGACTCGCTTATCATCGAAGGCGCCGATTCCCCTTATGTGAACATCCTGGCAGTAAAGAAGGGCAATGAAAACGACCCGAAAATCCAGGCCCTGAAAAAGGCCCTCCTTACCCAGAAGGTCAAGGACTATATCCTCTCCCATTACGACGGCGGCGTGGTCGCGGTTTTCTGATCCGTTTTTGATCTAAGCGGAAAAGAGAACAATACCGCAGGCAGGAAAGTCCTGTCCGGGCTTCCCTGCCTGCCCCTGTTTTCAGACGAAGCTGTTCCAAAACCAGCCGGGTTTTGGAACAAGCTCAGGCGTTTTAGGAATTCGGGATAGTGGAATTTGAACCTTTTTTCTTGTTTTTCTTTTCTTCCCGTTTTTCCTTCAGCGTCTTTTGCGGAGCCTTTTTAGACTCTTTTTTGTGCAATACGTGTTCAGCCATACAATTCTCCCTTTTACTGTGGAATAGATTGATACACTATCGTATCATTAATACATTAATGAAAACATGTCTATATCATACTGATTTTGGACTATCGGTGTTATATTGAAATACATAATGTTTTGTGTTATTATATATGAAATGGGGGAAGTACATGACTGTAGCTGAGGCAGTTAAATTACTTGACGGACAATTTTATTGCGGCGAAGATAAAGCGAACCTTGAAGTAGCCTCCGCCTGCGGGGCGGATTTAATGAGCGATGTAATGGCTTTTGTTAAGGACCGGGTTTTACTGCTCACTGGTCTTGTAAACCCCCAGGTTATCAGAACCGCGGAACTGCTGGACATCCATTGTATCATCTTTGTCCGGGGCAAGGCTCCCTCAAGGGATATGATCGATATGGCCGAGGCGGCTGACATCATTCTGGGCAGCACCAAGCTCCCGATGTTCCTTTCGTGCGGCAAACTCTACGAGGCGGGCCTCAAGGGCGGCGGTACCCGCAGGATTTAACCACGGCAAGTGAAAAAACCGCCTTCAGGCGGGAAATCAAGCGGCTCCTTTCATCCCTTTCTCCCGAAGAATTCCAAGTTGAAGGATTGAAAGCCGCCGATCTCCTTCAAAAAAGCTCTTTTTGGGCCCGATACGGTACTATCCTCCTTTTCCTCCCTATGGGTGCCGAAATCGACACCTTTCCTCTGTTCCGGGCCGCCCTGGCACAGGAAAAAGCCGTGTTTCTCCCTAAAGTGGAGGACGCCGCAGCCGCCGGCGGGAGCGGCGGTTCCGGGAGCGGCGCGGAATTCAAAACAATCCGTTTTTACCGGGCAATATCAGCGGACGGCCCCTGGCAGATCGGCCCCTTCGGCATACAGGAACCTGCCCCTCTTACTCCCCTGGCTCCCCGGGATTTCCCGGCCCTGGTCGTCACCCCCGGGATGGCCTTTGACCCCCAGGGGGGCCGCCTGGGCCGCGGAGGGGGCTTCTACGACCGTTTCTTCGCTTCTTTGAAAGCCCGGGGCCTGGAATACGCCGCCCTGGGGATGTGCATGGAATGCCAGCTTGCGGATAAGGTCCCGGTGGAAGCCTGGGACCGCCAGATGGACGGAATGGTAACCGGTGAAACAATAATACTACCGAAATAACCGCGCCATATCACCAATTGAACGTGCCGCCTGAAGGTTCAATCACGTAAAAGCCCTTTTTCAGGGCATAGGTTTTTTCACCTTCATTGAAAACCACCCCCGCAACGGCGCCCAGGTATACCCGCTTGTCATGGTGTAAACCGGCATAGTTACGCAGTTTCTCCATGCGCTCAATATGATCGTTTATATCATCAATACCGCCTAAAACTCCGCTGATTTTGCCTGCTCAAATTCCTTCTCAATCTCCGCCGAGGGCTTCTTCGTAACAAGGCTTACCACGACGATGACGACGCAGGAGATGACGAAAGCCGGAAGCAGTTCGTAGATGGTGAAGACGCCGCCAAGCCTGGAGATCGCCTGTTTCCAGATAACCACCATAGCGCCGCCGGAAACCATGCCGGCCACCGCAGCGGGAAAGGTGGTGCGCTTCCAGAAGAGGCTGAAGAGGACCAGGGGGCCGAAGGCGGCGCCGAAACCGGCCCAGGCGTAGGAGACGATGCGGAAGATGGACTCGTTGCCGGAAAGGGCCAGGACCACGCCGAAGACCGTTACCGCCAGTATGGCGATCCGGGCCACCCACATGACCAGGGCCTCGTCGGCGTCCTTCTTGATGATGCCCTTCATAATATCGTTGGACACCGCCGAAGAGGCGATGAGCATGTAGGAATCCGAGGAGCTCATGGAAGCCGCCAGGATGCCGGAAACCACGAT
>JAITEW010000033.1 GCA_031281855.1 Treponema sp. | reverse complement strand
ACCGGCCACTGTATCGCCGGTTCAGGGGGCCTTGAAGCCGTAGCCTGCGTCCTTGCCATACAGGAGGGGTTTTACCCCCCTACTATCAACCTGGACAATCCCGATCCTGCCTGCGATCTGGACTACGTGCCCAACAAGGCCCAGTACGGCGATATCCGCTGCGCAGCTTCAGGTTCCCTGGGCTTCGGGGGGCATAACGGCGTGGTTGTTTTCAGGAGGATGAAATGAGCGGCGAAATAGAAGTATTATTGCCCCATAGAAAGCCGTTTCTCTTTGTTGACGAAATAATCAGCGCCGGCAAAGATACTATTACAGCTAAACATATTTTTACTGAACAGGAATTTTTCTTTGCCGGACATTTTCCTGAATACCCTGTAGTGCCCGGCGTCATCCTGATTGAGACCATGGCCCAGTCAGGAGGGGCAGGTTTAAGAAAGCTTGGGATATTAGGAGGGAAGGATCTTTTTTTTCTTGCCTCTGTGGACAAGGTAAAATTCCGCCGCCAGGTCAGGCCGGGCGACGAGGTCCGTTCTGAAATAAAAAATCTCCGGGTTTCGCCCAGGATGATCAAGCAGGCCGGAAAGGCCTATGTAGGGGAAGAGCTCGCGGCCGAAGCCGAATGGCTCTGCCTTGTGGACAGCGGAAAATAAGCGGGACCCTAAAACCCCAAAGAGGAAAACAATGATTATAAAACCGATGATACGTAACAGCATC
Organism: Treponema sp.; assembly: GCA_031281855.1. Taxonomy (GTDB): domain Bacteria; phylum Spirochaetota; class Spirochaetia; order Treponematales; family Breznakiellaceae; genus JAITEW01. Next base: position 2,540 of record JAITEW010000033.1, on the reverse strand, counting down.
TGCATCAACAGCCACCCTGCAGGCTGCGCCGCCGCAGTCAGAAACGAAATCAGATACGCTGAAGAAGCCCTGGCAGACAGGAAAAAACTCCCGGGAACGCCGGCTCTGGTTCTGGTGATCGGCTGCTCCACAGGCTACGGCCTCGCAAGCCGCATTGCCGCCGCTTTTGGCTATAAGGCGGTAACAGTGGGTATTTCCCTGGAGAAACCGGCGTCCGAATCCAAGCCCGGAACCCCGGGGTACTACAACAATCTTACCTTCGACCTTGAAGCCGCCAAAGCGGGCCTGGTTTCCCGGACCCTCGATGGCGACGCTTTTTCGGATTCCCTGAAAGCCGAAGCGGCGAAGACTGTCCGGGAAGCGGCCGCCACCGCGGGCATTGCCCCTAAAATCGATCTGGTCGTTTATTCCCTGGCCTCTCCGGTCAGGAAAGATCCGAAAACAGGAATCATGTACAAATCGGTGATCAAGCCTATAGGCACAGCCTACTCCGGGAAAACCCTGGACATGATGACCGGGGCCTTTTCCACAGCCTCTGCGGAGCCCGCGACTGACGAGGAAATCGCGGCTACCATCAAGGTCATGGGCGGCGAAGACTGGGAACTCTGGATCGAAGCCCTTGCCGCGGAAGATGTCCTTTCCCGTACAGCCCGGACAGCGGCGTATACCTATATAGGGCCCGAACTGACCTGGCCGATTTATAAAAACGGAACCATAGGCCGTGCCAAAGAGGACCTTGAACGGGCCTGCAGGGAGATCAACAGCAAGTTCGGCCCTTCGGGATCAGGCAAAATCGCCGGCGCCTGGGTTTCGGTGAACAAGGCCCTGGTCACCAGGGCAAGCGCGGTAATTCCGGTTATACCCTTCTACGTTTCCTGCCTTTTCAAGGTGATGAAGGAAAAAGGGCTCCATGAAGGCTGTATCGAACAGATAGTCCGGCTCTGCAGGGACCGCCTTTACTCCCCCGAGGCAGCCGGGAATCCCCGAAAAGTTCCGGTTGACAAGGAAGGCAGGATCCGTATCGACGACCGGGAGATGAGGGAAGATGTGCAGAAAGAAACCATGGAGCGCATGAATAGCGCCACGGAAGCAAACGTTTATACCCTTACGGATATCGCTGGTTTCAAACACGATTTTCTCGAAGCCCATGGCTTTGACGTTGCGGGAATAAATTACGAAAATGATATTGATCCTTCAGGGAGGGATCTATGAACGAAAAAACAATTCTCGCTTTAATCGATAAATTCAACGCCGCTTCGATTGCGGAGATGGATCTTAACGACGGGACTACACGCCTTATTTTGCGGAAAGAAAGCGCCTTTGCGGCTGGGAACTGCGGGGCTTACCCAAAGGCCGGGACAGCCGGCCTTCAGCCCCCGGCTTATGAGAGCTCCGGCGCCGAAGGCCCGGTACGGCTGGGAATCCCGGTGAGCAAGCCCGCGGAAACGCCCGAAGGGGAAGCCATTACCAGCCCCATCGTAGCCACCTTCTACGCGTCTCCCAGTCCCGACGCGCCTGCGTATGTAAGCCCAGGCGGGAAGGTAAAAACCGGGGACACCCTCTGCATACTGGAAGCCATGAAGATGATGAACCACCTGGAAGCTGAGTTCGACTGCGAAATAATCAAAACCCATGTTTCCAGCGGGGATCTGGTGGAATACGGCCAGACCCTCTTTACCGTCAAGCGGCTCTAAGGAGGGAGGCTTTGAGCGGCAGAACCAGCATCCGGAAACTACTGATCGCCAACCGCGGCGAGATTGCGGTAAGGATCATCCGTACCTGCCGGGAAATGGGAATAAAAACCGTAGCGGTATATTCCACAGCAGACAGGGAGAGCCTTCATGTCGCCCTGGCGGATCAGGCGGTGTGCATCGGCCCCCCTCCTTCTTCCCAGAGCTATCTGGTAAAAAACAACCTGATCATGGCGGCAGTCAATACGGGCTGCGAAGCTATTCACCCCGGCGTGGGTTTCCTTTCGGAAAACGCGGGGTTTGCGCGGCTGGTAAAGGAAAAGGGGCTCCTTTTTATCGGCCCCTGCGCTGAGACCATCGACCTCCTGGGGGACTAGGTCCGGGCCAGAAACACTGCCGCCAAATTCGGGCTTCCCGTAACTCCCGGAACAAAAGAAGCTGTCAGCGGCATCAGGGACGCTGAAAAAGCCGTAAAGGAACTGGGATTTCCGGTTATCATCAAAGCAGCCGCAGGAGGGGGGGGGAGGGGGATGCGCGTTGTTCATTCCGAAGATGAACTTGAGGCAAACCTTTCCATCGCGGGCAGGGAAGCCGAATCAAACTTCGCCGATGGCAGGGTTTTTATTGAACGGTATCTGGAAAATCCCCGCCATGTGGAACTCCAGATCCTTTCCGATGGCCGGGGCGGCGTGGCGATACTGGGTGAACGGGACTGTTCGGTACAGAAGAACCATCAGAAACTTATCGAAGAAAGCCCCTCTACCGGGGTGAGCGATTCTATGCGCATCAAAATGGCCGAAGGAGCGGCGGGCCTTTTTAAGGAACTGAAATACCAGGGAGCCGGAACCA
>JAITEW010000354.1 GCA_031281855.1 Treponema sp. | reverse complement strand
GTCTACATTATGGACAGACACTAGTTAAACTTTGCTATAGGAACAAAAGTTTCGGCCTTAAGGGCCGCGCCGCCTACCAGGGCGCCGTCGATGTCCTCCTGGGCCATAAGCTGGGCTGCGTTATCGGCTTTAACCGATCCGCCGTACTGGATGACCATTTGCCTGGCAGCCAGAGGGCCGTAGAGCTTCTCCACTACGCTGCGGACAAACTTGTGGACAGCCTGGGCGTCTTCAGGTGTCGCGGTCTTGCCGGTTCCGATGGCCCACACGGGCTCGTAGGCGATAGTAACTTTGGAAAGCTGTTCCGCAGTAACGCCGTCAAGACCCTTGACGGTCTGGTTTTTACACACCGATTCGGCCTTGCCCTTCTCCCGTTCCTCAAGGGTCTCGCCTATGCAGAGGATAACCTCGAAGCCGTGCTGCAGCGCGAGCTTTACTTTCTTGTTAATAAGGGCGTCGTCCTCTTTATAAACATGCCGCCGTTCGCTGTGGCCCAGGATAATGGCATGGACCCCCAGATCTTTAAGCTGAAGCACCGAAACCTCTCCGGTGTGGGCGCCCTGTTCCTCAGCGGCGCAGTTCTGGGCCCCAAGAAGTATGTTGGTCCCTTTGACGATTTCGCCTACTGTTTCCAGTGCGGTAAAAGACGGGGCCACCAGGTACTTATGCTTGCCGTTCCTGAGGGCCTTTACCAGATCCGTAGCCAAAGCAGCGGCTTCGGCGCGGGTCTTGTGCATCTTCCAGTTGCCTGCGATAAAGCAGTCCCTGACGCGGGTTACTTCAATGCCCGGGAGTTTCTTGCCTTCCAGGAGTTCCAGGGAAGCGCCGCCGCCTGTGGAAACGTGGCTCATTTTGGATGCCAGGCCGAACTTGTTCACAGCCGCTACGGAATCGCCGCCGCCTACCACGGTGATAGCGCCCCTGGCGGTAGCTTCGGCTACAAGCTTGGCCACTTCTTCGGTGCCTTTGGCAAAAGCGTCGAATTCAAAGACCCCTACAGGGCCGTTCCAGACAATGGTCTTAGCCGCAGCCAGAACCGCCTTGTATTTGGCGATGGTCTTGGGTCCCACATCAAGGCCCATAAGGTTCGCAGGAAGATCAACTTTGTCAACTGTTACAGGCGCAGATGCGGCATCGAACTGGGCGGCGCCTATGTGATCCACAGGGAGGACGATCTCGACGCCTGCTTTTTTTGCGGTTTCCAGGATCTTTTTTGCCGTGTCGATCTGGTCATCTTCGACCAGGGACTTGCCGATCTTCCTGCCCTGGGCTTTGAGGAAGGTATAGGCCATGCCGCCGCCTATGACCAGGGCGCCGGCGTTTTTGAGAAGGCTTTCGAGAACCGCGATTTTGGAAGAAACCTTGGCGCCTCCGATAATGGCTACCAGGGGCTTTACAGGGTTCGTAACAATAGGCTCCAGGTAGTTCACTTCTTTTTCCATCAGGAAGCCCGCTACCGATACGGGCACGAACTTGGCGATAGAAGCTGTCGAGGCGTGGTCCCGGTGCGCGGTACCGAAGGCATCGTTCACGAAAATGTCGCCATACGCCGCCAGGGCCTTCGCCAGCTTATCCCGGTCTTTGGCGTCTTTGGCGGTTTCTTCTTTATGGAAACGGGTGTTTTCCAGCATGATCACCGTGCCCGGTTTTTGGGAATCGATAAAGGCTTTTTTATTGTAACAGCCGTCTTCACCGGCAAAGACCACCGGCGCGAGTTTGCCCAGTTTTTTCTGCAAGTAAGCGGCTACCGGGGCCATACGGTGCTTGCCCTTGATGTAGGCGTCAAAGTCGAACTGCTTGCCGTCTTTTTCCGCCTTGGCTTTGGCCTTTTCGGCGTCCTTAGCAGGGTCCCCGAGATGGCTCATAAGGGTGAGGGTCTTTACCCCCTGGCCCAGGATGTACTTGATAGTGGGAATAGCCGCTACGATACGGGTATCATCTTGAACAACCCCGTCCTTCATGGGGACATTGAAGTCCACCCGCATGATAACCCGTTTGTCTTTAAGGTCTACGGCTTTTACGGTTTTAATCATTATAATGCTCCTTTGCTCTTTTTGCTCTTATTGTTTTTATTGAAAAAAAACCACAGGGAACATAGGGGCGCAGGGATAAGAAAAAGGTTACAATCCTTCTCTGCGCGCTCCAGGTTCTCTGTGGTTAAAAAATTCGTAATTTCAGCCTTACTTCTTCTTGGGGCTGTCGGCGGAGGCCATGTAAGTCAGAAGGCCCACTACCTTGTTTGAATAACCCCATTCGTTGTCGTACCAGGATACTACTTTGAAGAACCGTTTCTCCCCAGGGAGGTTGTTCTGCAGTGTAGCCAGGCTGTCATAAATCGAGGTATTGGAGTTATGGATTATATCGGTAGAAACGACCTCGTCTTCCTGGAATTCCAGAACGCCCTTAAGGTAGCCCTTAGAGGCTTTTTTGAAAGCCTCGTTGATTTCTTCGATAGAGGTTTCCTTGACAGAACGGAACGTAAGGTCAACAACCGATCCCGTAGGGGTAGGAACCCGGAAGCTCATGCCCGTAAGCTTGCCTTTGGTTTCAGGAAGCACTTCGCCCACGGCCTTGGCGGCGCCGGTGGTAGAGGGAATGATGTTGATAGCCGCAGCCCTGCCGCCGCGCCAGTCTTTCTTGGAAGGACCGTCAACGGTTTTCTGCGTAGCGGTATAGGAATGGATGGTGGTCATAAGGCCGGTCTCGATGCCGATCTTTTCTTTAAGGATAACATACACCAGCGGGGCCAGACAGTTGGTAGTGCAACTGGCGTTGGAAACCACATGGTCAGTCGCGGGATTGTACTTGTCGTTGTTAACCCCCATGACAAACGTAGGGATCTTCTTCTCCTTGCCCTTTGCGGGAGCGGAAATAATGACCTTCCTGGCCCCGGCTTCCAGGTGGCCGAACGCTTTGTCGTCAGTGAAAAGCCCTGTGGATTCAATGACGTATTCAACGCCGAGTTTCTTCCAGGGCAGATCCTTGAGTTCCTTCTGGGCCATGACGCACTGGATCTTATGGCCGTCCACTACAAGGACATCGTCTTCAGCTACAGAAGGGCCGCTCTTGGCGGTTTCGATTTTCGCCTTCATTTTCCCCTGTGTTGAATCGTACTTGAGCTGGTAAGCGAAATATTTCGCATCTGTGGAAATATCGGTCACCGCTACTACATCAATTGTCTTACCCAAAAGCTTCTGGTCGACAATAGCCTGAAACACAAGGCGGCCGATCCGGCCAAACCCGTTAATTGCAATCTTAATCATAATTACCCCCGAAAAATAGTTTATACTATTAGATTAGACAATAATAGAAAAAAAGTAAAGTACCCGCCGAATTAACCAGCCGCGCTGCGCCCTGTTTCTTCCAGTTCTTCCAGCTTCTTCCGCAGCAGCGCTACGGATCGTTTGAACTCTTCCTGATAGGTCATGTGCTCCACCAGGGCAGGCGTGTCAGGAGGGAGCTTTGCGGCTTCTTTCAACAGGCACGCATGATCGAAGCCCCCCTCACCTACCAGGCACTCGTCAAGGTGAACCGTAAGGCTGGGTCTGAGGGTTATGTCTTTTATATGGAGGCTTACAATTTTGGAACCGAACTTTTCAAAACACTCCCTGGTAAGATCGGCATTGCGGTAATACCGCTCAGGACTGTTGACGAGGTTCACCATATCCAGATGCGCCGCAAAGCCGGGCCGGTCCACTGCCTTAATAAGCCGGGCGTAGCAATCAGGGCTGTCAGGGATCATATAGGGCATGGTTTCGATGCAAAAGCGGGTCTTTTGGGGGTTCACGGCGTCCAGAATTTCCCGGATAGCCTCTACTGCTTCTGCGAACACTTCTTCCGAATGGCTGTCCTGAGAGGGACCGTCCCATTGGGCCGTATGGCTGCCTGTAACGTTTACGCAGCAGCAGGCGCCGATATATTCGGCCAGCGCCAACTGCTTCTTGCTGTTTTCCAGTGACGCCTTTTTTATGTTTTTATCCGGCGAAAGACAGTTATTGCCCCAGGCGCCTACCTCGGCTATCACGATGTCTTCTTCAGCAAGAACTTTGACGAGCCTGTCAATTTCCGCAGTGCCGCTGCGGTAATCCAGCGGAAAAGCCACTGCCCGAAAACCGCATTCCTTAGCCATAGCCGCGAAAGCCTCAGGCCCCGCATAGGGCCCCATCACGCTGCCGCCTAATCTCATGCTGCCCTCCTCTTCACAGGTCCTGAACGGACTCTGCCTTATATTTGAAAAATCACTTCCCCATAGAAGCGTTCTCGGGGATTATGGCCGAAAGGTACTTCCTGCGGGATTCTACCAGGGACTGGAGTTCCCCAAGCATGGCCTTGTCCACCTCTTCGGCAATGGGATAGATGTAGCGCACCGTCTCGTCGGTGTAGCGGCTGATGAACTGGTAATTGATAACGAATCCCAGGGAGATCATGTTGGAGATACGATCCGCTACTTTGAGGATCTTGGCGTTCCGGCTTCCTTTTTCCAGAATCCTGGTAAGGAATTCGGCTTTGGTTTCATTGGGGTAACGGGTCACTTCCAGCACCAGGCTGTACACCGCAGGGCTCTCAAAGTCCACCTGGAGCAGGAGGTTGTGGTTAAAGTCAGGGACATCCTCGATAAGATCGTGAACCACCGAAGCCTTGAGAAGCACCGAATCAATATAACCATAGTCGATGAGAGTGGCCATGGTATCCAGTTGATGTCTGAACATATTACCCCCGCCTTCGCGGGTCTTCCCGATGAGGGCTGTGGCAAGCTGCATGTACGGCGCCATATAGGTCCCTTTGAGCCGCAGCATTTCTTCGGTGGTCATGCTTCCTCCTTAGACCTCTACCTTGAAACTACGCCGGTCCTTTTCAGGCCATATCCCGAAGCCAGGATTCAAGTTTACCGTTCCGTTCCAAAACCTCTTTCAGTTTTTGCTTCTCCCCGTTTACCAGTTCCTGGGGCGCGTTCTTCAGGAAGTTTTCGTTAGCCAGTTTGGACTGTAGGACGGCGATAAACTTTCTGTCCTTCTCTATCTCTTTGGCGAACTTCTGCCGCAGCGCCCCGATTTCCACAGCATCGGCAATGTACACAAAGGCCTCAAAGCCGGCGCCCGCGAGGCCGATGGAGCCCGTGGGCTTTGCTTCCGCCGGTTCCGCGGCACTTCCGGCTTGCGCCGCCGCAATCTCAAGCCCGCTCAGGCCCGCGAGGAGCTTTACCAGTTCCGCGTTCTCTTTGAGGAATGCGGCCCGGCCGCCGCCTGCGATCCTGACCAGGGCGCGGATTTTTTTGTCGGGATTCACGGTACATTCACTGCGCAGGGTGCGGATCATGCGGACCAGTTCCTGGAGGAAGCCGAAGTCTTTTTCAGCCTGGGGATCGTCGAATTCCTCCTT
>JAITEW010000311.1 GCA_031281855.1 Treponema sp. | reverse complement strand
TCGTTGTAGAGACCTTCGGTGCGCTGTTTGCGGATTTCATCGGTACAGCCGTAGGGCTGGCCGCCGCCGCCTATGCACCCGCCGCGGCAGGCCATGACCTCCACAAAGTGGTAAGGGGTTTCCTTACCCGCGTCCCGGGCGGCCCTGATCCTGTCCAGCACCGATGCGATGTTTCCCATCTGGTGGGCCACGGCGATGCGGATTTTTGTGCCGTTGCCAAAATCCACCTCAGCTTCCTTGACGCCCTCAAGGCCCCGGACAGGTTTGAAATTCACGTCCCCCAGTTCCTTCTTGGTCACCAGAAAATAGGCGCTCCGGACAGCGGCTTCCATGACGCCGCCTGTTACGCCGAAGATGGTCCCTGCGCCGGTGTAAGGCCCCATGGGGTTATCCGCGTCCTCATCGTCCAGCTTGAGGATCTCAATGCCCGCCTGTTTGATCATCCTGCCGAGTTCCCTGGTGGTAATGGCGATATCCACATCCCAGCCGTGGCCGGCGCTCTTCATATCATCGTTTCTGTGGGTTTCCCACTTTTTGGCGGTACAGGGCATGACCGACACCGAGTAGATCGCGTTGGGATCAACTCCGGCTTTACCGGCCCAGTAGGCTTTGATCATGGCGCCCATCATCTGCTGGGGGCTCTTGGCGGTGGAGAAATTGGGGATCATATCGGCGTAGTATTTTTCCATATAGTCCACCCACGCCGGACAGCAGCTCGTAATCAAAGGAATGTCCGGCGAAACCCCTCCGGATTTCCCCTGGCCCTTGGTAAGGCGGCTGACCAGTTCGGTACCCTCTTCCATAATAGTAAGATCCGCGGAAAAGTTGGTGTCGAACACGGTCTTAAAGCCCAGGCGCCTCAAGGCGGCGTAGATCTTCTTGGTAAAGACCGTTCCCGGAGGAAGGCCGAATTCCTCTGCCAGCGCGACCCGGACCGCGGGGGCTATCTGCACTACAGGATGAATCCCGGGGTTCTGCAGGGCGGCCCACACCTTCTGGGTGTCGTCCCGCTCGTAGATGGCGCCTACAGGGCAGTGAGCGGCGCACTGGCCGCACTTGATACAGGGGCTCTCCCCCAGAGGGGCGTCCGCTGCGCTGGCGATGCGGCCCTTGATGCCCCGGCCCAGGAACTCGATGGCCCAAACGTTCTGCATCTCCTGGCAGACCTTGACGCAGCGGCCGCAGCGTATGCATTTTTCGGGATTGAGCACGATAGCCGGGTTGGAATCGTCAATCGGAAGGCCGTTGGAGATGTGTTTGTAAGGCAGCTCCCGGATGCCGAATTCGGCGGCCAGGGTTTGAAGCTCGCAGTTGCCGTTTCTGGGGCACTGAAGGCAGTCGCTGGGATGGTTTGAAAGAATAAGCTCCACTACCGTGCGCCTGGTGGCGATGATCTCCGGGTCATGGGTGATAATGTCCATGTTCTCCGTCACCGGGGTGGTGCAGGCCCGGGCCATACGGGGCGAACCGGGACCGGCTGTACGGACTATGCAGATGCCGCAGGACGCCCAGGGGGGGAGATCCGGGTTATGGCAGAGTGTGGGGATCTTGATGTTCACCTTTTTCGCCGCTTCAAGGATAGTGATATTGTCTTCAACCTGAAGGGGTTTGCCGTTTATTTTGATGTTTACCATTGTCTTCTCCTTACGCCTTTACCACTGCGCCGAATTTACAGGCTTTAAGACACTCGCCGCACTTGAGGCACTTCTCCGGATCGATCACATAGGGAGGCCGTTTCTTGTCCGGATACTTGGCGGCGTCCGCCTGGGCGATGCAGTTTCCGGGGCATTTTTTGGAACACGCGCCGCAGCCGATACATTTTTCGGCGTTAATCGTGTAACGGACCAGACGCTTGCATTTGCCTGAACGGCACTTTTTGTCCCTGATGTGTTCCAGGTACTCGTCCCGGAAATTCTTTATTGTTGAAAGAGTAGGATTCGGCGCGGTCTGCCCAAGAGCGCAGAGGCTTGCCTTGGACATGGCCTTGCCGATAGTCTCAAGTTTTTCCAGATCGCTTTCAACGCCGTTGCCGTTGGCGATTTTTTCAAGGATATTGAGGAGCTGGGTAGTACCGATGCGGCAGGGGGAGCACTTCCCGCAGGATTCGTCCACGCAGAACTCCATGTAGAACCGGGCCACGTCCACCACGCAGTCGTCCTCGTCCATGACGATCATGCCGCCTGAACCCATCATGGAGCCGTTGGCCGTAAGGCTTTCATAGTCGATAGGTGTGTCCAGCACCTTTTCGGTAAGGATGCCGCCTGAAGGGCCGCCGGTCTGGACACCTTTGAACTTCTTGCCGCCCTTAATGCCGCCTCCGATTTCGAAGATGATCTCCCTAAGCGTCGTACCCATAGGGACTTCCACAAGGCCGGAGTTCTTTACCTTGCCTGTCAGGGCGAATACCTTGGTGCCCTTGGATTTTTCGGTGCCGATTTTGGCGAGCCATGCGCCGCCTTTGGCGGTGATCACCGGGATGTTCGCCAGGGTTTCCACGTTGTTGATAATCGTGGGAAGCTGCCAGAGCCCCTTGTTCGCCGGGAAAGGCGGCTTAGGCACCGGCATGCCCCGGTTCCCTTCAACGGACTTGATAAGGGCGGTCTCTTCGCCGCAGACAAAGGCGCCTGCGCCCAGGCGGATTTCGATATCAAAGTCGAAGCCCGAACCCAGGATTTTCTTGCCCAGAAGGCCGTATTCCTGGGCCTGGGAAATGGCCCTCTTGAGCCGCTCCACCGCCAGGGGGTATTCGGCCCGGATATACACGATGCCGTTATTGGCGCCAATGGCCTTCCCGGCAGTGATCATGCCTTCGAGAACCGAATGGGGGTCCCCTTCGATGGTGGACCGGTCCATGTAGGCCCCGGGATCGCCTTCATCGGCGTTGCAGATGACGTACTTGGTACTGCCCTGGGCTTTGCGCGCCAGGTCCCATTTAAGCCATGTAGGGAAGCCCGCGCCGCCGCGCCCCCGGAGGCCGGAAATCTTCACTTCCTCAATGGTCTGCTCAGGGGTCCACTGGAAAAGGACCTTCTCAAGGCCCACATAGCCTTCACGGGCGATGTATTCATCGATGTTTTCCGGGTTAATAACGCCGCAGTTTCTGAGGACTACCCGGACCTGTTTCTGGTAGAATTCGATGTCTTCTACAGCAGTGGTCTTTTTCTTTTCACCATCGCCCTTGTAAAGAAGCCTGGGAACTTCCCGGCCCTTGACGATCTGTTCGGCAATGATCTCATGCGCGTCTTCGGGTTTTACGTTTACGTAGAACGATTCTTCCGGCAGGACCTTTACGATGGGCCCCCCTTCACAAAACCCGAAACATCCGGTCTTGACGATCTGGACCTCCCCTTTGACGCCCATCTGCTCCGCTTCGGCGATGAGTTTCTTGTAGATCTCGTCGCCTTTGTTGGATTCACAGCCGGTTCCGCCGCAGGTAAGGATAAAGTGATTATACGCCATTTACTTCTCTCTCCTTCCTAGTTTTCTACTTTGATGCGATTATATCGGCAGCGGGCCTGTCCAGAATGTGGTTGTCCAAAAGCTCCCGGCCGATTAAATGCTTCTCGATGATTTCTTTCGCCACCCCGGCGTCTACTCTCCCGTAGATCACCGCAGGCATCCCCGGAACCATCACTTCCACTGTGGGCTCTGAATGGCAGAGGCCCATGCACCCGGTCTGCCTGACCAGCACGCTGTCCACCAGCTTGTGTTCATCCAGGCCGTGGATAAAGGCGTCCAGGGTTCCCTTGGCCCCTGCGGCGATACCGCAGGTCCCCATGCCGACAATAACCTGAATTTCCTTGCCCTCAGCGTCGCGGCGCTGGAGATCGGTCTTTTTGGTGTCCCGCAGCTTCCGCAGCTCTTCCAAACTCATTTTAGCCATTTTCTTCTCCTAAATTATTCTTCATTCTTCGTCAGGTTCTTCCAGTGATCTCAAATACTGATCCAGCAAAACAAGGGACTGGGTGTCTTCCAGATCCCCCAGGACGTCCGCAAGCTCCGACTTGCGGACCTCGTAACACACCTTCCGGCCCTCAAGATTGCCTGAACGGCGGATAACCATTTCCTCAGGGCCCTTAAAAAGAATCACGGTCCGGAACAGGCCCGGCAGGTCCCCTACAGGAGGGGTGTCTACGTTGGTTAGATCAAACCACGCGCAGACTTCGGTTCCCTTTCCCTTGACGGAATCCATCTTCCAGCCCCCGCCTGAAGCTTCAGCGGTCTGGATCAGAAAAGGCACCCCTAGCCCCACTTTGCGGTGAGGGTGCTTTATCCCGTCGGTAACAAAAGGATCCTGAGCCCTCTTCAGTTCATCAGGATCCATCCCTTTGCCGTTATCCCGTACAGTAAAACGAAATTCCCTGCCGCCGCCGGGACGGGCAGGGTCAGGCTTTTCGGTTTCACTTATCTCAAGCTCTACCAGACTGGCCCCGGATTCCGCTCCGTTTTGGGTGATATCGGTTACCAGGTCAGCCAGGGTAAAATGCACCTTACAATCTCCCGGTTTTAAGCAGCCCGTAGCGCCGTTGAACAGCCATTATTTCACGTTCTGATACTTGGCGATGATTTCAGGAAGCATTTCCTTAGTGAGTTTGCCGTACGTATCGTTCCCTACAGTCATGACCGGCGCGAGACCGCAGCACCCCACGCAGCGCACCGGATCAATAGAAAAAAGGCCGTCTTCCGTAACGCCCCCTTCCGCAAGACCCAAAAGGCTGCGGGCTTCCTCAATCAGGTCCGCGCCGCCTTTAAGGTAACACGCGGTCCCAAGGCACACGGAGATCCGGTGCTTTCCGGGTTTCGTGGTTTTAAAGAAATGATAAAACGTGATGACCCCGTAGATCCTTGCCAGGGGAATTCCCGTAAGAAGCGAGAGCTTTTCCGCCGCTTCCCGGGAAATGAAACCAAAGGTCTCCTGAGTCTTATGCAGGATCATGATAAGACTGCCGGGTTTAACCTTCCATTCATTGATGAACGAAACCAGATCCGGCGGGAATACAATATCCCCCGGAGTAGCTTTTGCCGCTGCCATGGACAACCCCCATAGAAATCGATATATATCCTTTTTAAGAGATATTGATATTTTATACCCTATAGAATATTTTAGCAATATGACAAATACGAATATTGCAGAACGGACCGCGCGCACCCAATGGTTCAGGGAAGCCCGGTTTGGCATGTTTATCCACTGGGGCCTTTATTCCATCCCCGCAAGAGGCGAATGGGTCCGCAGCACGGAACGAATCCCGCAGGAGGATTATCTTGAGTATTTCCGGGAATTTTCCGCGAAAGAATACAATCCCCGGGAATGGGCCGCTTTGGCCAAAAAAGCGGGCATGAAATACGCCGTGCTTACCGCCAAGCACCACGACGGTTTTTGCCTTTGGGACACGAAGCTGACGGATTTCAAGGCTACCAATACCCCTGCAGGGAGGGACCTTGTCCGGGAATACCTCGAAGCTTTCAGGGCCGAAGGAATACGGACAGGGCTTTATTTCTCCATTATCGACTGGAGGCACCCGGACTTCCCCCATTACGGCGACCGCCAGCATCCTATGAGGGACAATCCGAAAGAGGGAAACGAAAACCGTGATTTTAACCGCTATCTGGAGTTTATGCACGGCCAAATCCGGGAGCTGTTAACGGAGTACGGCAAGATTGAGATTATGTGGTTCGATTTTTCCTATGCTGATATGAAGGGATCGAAGTGGAAAGCCCAGGAACTCATCGACATGGTACGTTCCCTCCAGCCCCATGTCATTACCGACAACCGCCTGGAAGGTTCCGGCGAGGAATCAGGCACCATACTCACTGCCAATCCTTCGGATTTTGCCGGCGATTTCGCGTGTCCTGAACAGATGATACCCCCTAAGGGGATCCTGAACGAACTGGGAGACCCGGTACCCTGGGAAGCCTGCATCACCTTGAACAACCACTGGGGTTACTGCGCCTGGGACAGCCACTGGAAAAGCCCGGAGATGGTAGTGCGTATGCTTACCGAATGCGTATCCAAGAACGGGAACCTCCTCCTTAACGTGGGGCCTGACGCCAAAGGCCGGATTCCCCGGGAATCTGCGGAGATCCTGGAACAGGTAGGCCGCTGGATGGACGAAAACGGGGAGAGCATTTACTGCTGCGGCGCTGCGGATATGGAAAAACCCGAATGGGGCCGCTTTACCCGGAAAGGGAACAAGCTCTACGCCCATGTACTGGAAGCCCAAGCCGGGGGGATCTGCCTGCCTAACATGGCGGGAAAGATCGAAAAAATCCGGCTCCTTTCTGACCGGAGCGAGATAAAACAGGCTAACTACTGGAATTTGGCGGAATACCCCGAACACGCCTTCTTTTTCCTCAACCCCATGAGTTCCGATAGTTACCCTTTGAGGGATCCTATAGATACGGTAGTGGAAATTACCCTTAAATAGAGATAGGGAACTGTAGCGCCCTCAAAGCGTCACCAGTTCACCTCGTAGCGCAGGGGGCGGTCCAGGACCAGGAGATCCAGAAGCGGGACCTCGAATTCCGCCCTTCTGCCAGAGGCCGTCCCGCTGCGGACAGAGACGACAGGACCGGGAAAATCCAGGTAAGCCCGGATCCTGGCTGAGGAAATTTCATCCGCAACAGCCTTTCCGTAAAGGGAGGCCACGAGTTCCAGATATTCCTGGCGCGAAAGGATCTCCCCTGTAGCCGCAGGGGCCATAAGGGCCGAAAGATAGTCCACAGCGTCGGCGGAAAGAAGGGCGATAACTTCAGGCGCCGTTTCCCGGTCCAGGGCGATAACGATGCTCCCTGAGGGAACACCGCCTGAAATTTCCGTAAAGGTGATGAATTTTTTCTCCCCTGCGGAAAGAAAATCCCCTGCATGGGCAACCTTGATATCGCCTTCCAGGGCCGCGGGGCCTGAGTTTTTCAGTGAAACCGAACCTATCCCGGGAGCGGCGGCCATGGATCTGCCGATAGCCGGGCCGTCAAGTATGAGTTCCGCCGGACCGCTCCCCAGGGCGGCCTGAAAACTGCGGATCAAGGCGCTCATCCTGGGTTCCAGGGCTGTCCGGACCGCAAGATCCGCCTGGCCCCCTTCCCTGACGGTTCCGTCAATCCTGGCGGAGCAGGAAAAACAGGCCAGGCCGAAAACGAAGGCCCCCGCAAGGGCCGGGTGTATTCTGTACTGCATAATACCTATAGTACTATTATGCGGAAAACATGCAACCTTTCAGCACGAAGGGTGTCCAAAAATGGGATTTTGTTGTATAAAAAGGCGAAGGCGCCAAAAGCGCCGGGATACTACTTTTAAGGGGAACCACTATGGACAGTTCATTTAAGCCTTGGGCGTTTCTGGATGAATACCGGGGCAAAGCTTTTAACGGCCAATGGCCTACGCTGCCGGAAATGTTCCGAATCATCGTTTCCCGTTTCGCGGAGCGGGCCTGTTTTACCATTTATGAACCCGACCGTATCAGCCTGAATTACCAGGAATCCCTCAAGATCATTGAAGCCGTAGCCAGGTGGCTCCACAGCAAGGGAATCCGCAAAGGCGACAAAGTGGCGGTTACGGGGAAAAATTCCCCTGAATGGACTGTGGCATACCTGGGAGTCCTTTTTGCGGGCGCCATTGTGGTGCCTATCGACTATCAGATAAAAAACGAAGAAACCGATCTGTTGCTAAAAACCGCTAAGGCGAAAATCCTCTTTGTAGATGAAGAAAAACACGGCTACTATACCTCTAACCCCAAAGAACTGAGCCACATCGTCTCCCTCCGTAAGGGCGTGGGAACCTATATCTACGAGCTGGACGGCCCGGAGGCTGAAATCGAAGCCGCGAAAGAAGAAGATCTGGCGGCTGTCCTCTTTACCTCAGGGACTACCGGGGTGCCCAAAGGTGTCATGCTGACCCACCAGAACCTGGTTTCAGACTGCTACCTGGCCCAGGGGACCCCTTTCCCGGTCTACCACACCGACGTGTTCTACGCCCTCCTGCCCCTCCACCACGCCTATACCATGCTGGCGGTGTTTATCGAAACCATTTCCACCGGCGCGGAGGTTGTTT
The DNA here is from genome assembly GCA_031281855.1 of Treponema sp. Classification (GTDB taxonomy): domain Bacteria; phylum Spirochaetota; class Spirochaetia; order Treponematales; family Breznakiellaceae; genus JAITEW01. The sequence continues at coordinate 1,907 of JAITEW010000311.1, read as the reverse complement.
TCGGCAAGCGCATGGTGGTCAAGACCATGCTCAAGGAACTCAAAGACGGAAAAGTCACCATGCTCCTGGGAGTGCCCATGCTTTTCAACAAGCTTTTGGCAGGAATACTCAAGGGCATACGGGAAAAAGGTCCGGTGGTCTACGCCCTCATATCAGCCCTTATGGCCCTGTCGGGGTTCATCAAAAAGGTTTTTAAGGTTAATCCGGGCAAAAAGATGTTCCACGCTGTGCTGGACAAGGCTTCCCTTACTACGCTGCGCACCTGCATCTGCGGAGGCGGCCCCCTGGCGCCCAGCGTGTTCCGTAAGTACAACCAACTGGGCATTGATTTTGTCCAGGGTTACGGCCTCACCGAGACTAGCCCCATCATCAACCTCAACCCCATTGAGCACTACAAGGAAACCAGTGTAGGGAAAGTCATCCCTGGGATAGAGATGAAGATCCTCAATCCCGATGAACGGGGCATAGGGGAAGTTATCGTCAAAGGACCTGTGGTGATGCAGGGCTATTTCGAAATGCCCGAAGAAACCGCCGCGGCTTTTACCTCTGATGGCTGGCTTAAAACCGGGGACCTGGGCTACCTGGACGATGAAAACTACCTCTACCTCACCGGAAGGGCCAAAAACATGATCGTCACCGAAGGGGGCAAAAACGTCTATCCCGAGGAAATCGAAAACGAGTTCCAGCTTTTTGACGAAATCGAACAGATCCTGGTCAGGGGCTATGTGGCTGACAAAAAAATGAAAAAAGAAGACATCGAAGCCCTGGTCTACCCCAACCCGGAGGTGTTCAAAACCGAATCCGGCGCGGCTTGCTCCAAAGAAGAGGTCAGGACCCGCGTCGAAGCCATCATATCCGAAGTCAACCAGCGCCTCCTTCCTTATCAGAAGATATCCAGGACTATCATCCTGGAAGATCCTATGGAGATGACTACTACCAAAAAGATAAAGCGGGATTCGGTGTAGTGGTTTACATACCCAGACAGGAACTGGAATCTTTCTGCGCCTCTATCTTTGAAGCTCTGGGTCTGCCCCGGGAGGAAGCCCTGGATTCCGCCTGTATCCTTGCAGCCGCCGACGCCCGGGGTATACGAAGCCACGGCGTTGCCCGTATAAAACGCTACGCCGAGGGCCTCAAAGCCGGGCGTATGAAGGGCGGCGTCGAACCTGAGGTACTCCGGGAAACCCCGGTTTCACTGGTTTTGGATGCCCATGGCGGCATGGGCCTTTCTGTGAGCAAAAAAAGCATGGAGCGCGTCATCGCCAAAGCGGGGGAACACGGTATAGGCGCGTGCAGCGTGCGGAATTCCAACCACTTCGGCATCGCCGGGTACTACGCGGAAATGGCCGCCAGAGAAGACATGCTGGGTGTTGCTATGACCAACACCGCGGCCCTGGGGGTTCCCACCTTCGCCAGGGAAGCCGCCTTCGGTACCAACCCCATTGCCTTCGCGGCCCCGGCTTCAGGCGGCAGGATGTTCAGCCTGGACATGGCCACCACTACGGTGACCAGGGGAAAGGTGGAGGTCTGCGCCAGGGAAGGGAAGCCCCTGCCCCCAGGCTGGGCCGTAGGGACCGGCGGCCTCGCGGCGCAGGACCCCGGGCGGCTCCTGGAAGACATGCTCTGTCAGCGCGGCGGCGGCCTCCTGCCCCTGGGCGGCGAAGGGGAATCCCTGGGAGGCCACAAGGGTTACGGCCTGGCGGTCCTGGTGGACATCATGACCGCCCTGTGTTCAGGCGGAACCTTCGGCAGGGACGTAAAGGATTCGGAAATCACCTCCGCCAGGGTCTGCCACTTTTTCATGGCCATAAGGCTGGATCTTTTCCGGCCCCCTGAGGATTTCAAAAAAGATATGGACCGTATGCTGGACGCCCTCAGCTCCCTCGACCCCGCCGAAGGCGCCGCAA
>JAITEW010000241.1 GCA_031281855.1 Treponema sp. | reverse complement strand
TCTTGACTAACCTTCCTAAACCTTGTATAAATGTAACTCCGCGCTGTTTTCATGCGCCGGATCTCCGCAAAAAGTCCGCCCGGGCTGGACGGGGGGATCGAAATCATGCTGACCGGGCTCCGGGATTGGCTCTAAGGCGTTCCGGAAAACTATGGAGGAGGATTTATGAGCGCAAGCATCAGGCTCAAGAGATTCGGAACTAAAAAACGTCCTTTTTACCGGATTGTCGTTATTGATAACCGGGCGCCCAGAGACGGGAAAACTATCGAGGAAGTCGGGTATTATCATCCTATCGAAACAGAAGACAAGCAGATCTCCTTTGACGCTGAAAAAGTAAGGTCCTGGATAGACAAAGGCGCTACTGTCAGCGATACGGTCCGGGGTATCCTTAACAAAAAGAATTTCGCCTTAAAATAGCGCCTTACCCGCTGGTTTCTGTACCCGTTCCGGGGCTTTCCCGAAACTAACCGGGTTTTGGGAATGGCTCATTCTGTTTCCCGTTTCAATTCATAAGGAGCAATTTATGGAAAAAGATCTGGTTGAATATATCGTCAAATCCCTGGTGGATGATCCTTCACAGGTCGTTGTAAGCGTGGTTGAAGGCGAAAAGTCCACTATCCTGGAACTCCGGGTGGCTTCTGATGATATTGGTAAGGTAATCGGCAAGCACGGCCGTATTGCCAAGGCCATAAGGACGGTTCTCCAGGCGGCTACTGCCAAGAGCGGTAAGCATACGGTGCTGGAAATCCTGGACTGAGCCTGCCGGACTCAGGGTTCGGATAAAACCCTTGGCGTGTGACTGAACATTTTATTGCGGGCCTCGTAGGGCCCCCTTTCGGCCTTAAAGGCTTTGTTAAGGTGCGGACTTTTTCGGGAGAGACCGGACACCTGGCCCGGCTGGACCGGGTCCTCCTCAGAATCCGCGGGGTTGAAAAGCTGTACACTCTGGAAGAAGCGGTCCCGGCAGGAGCCCCAGGGGGACTGCTCTTAAAATTCGCCGGTATCGACAGTCCCGAATCGGCCAAATCCCTGGGAGGCGCGGAGATTATCGTTCCCAGGGCTGACGCGGCGCCTCTTAAGCCCGGAGAGTTTTATGTCGAAGACCTCAAGGGGCTGGAAGTGGCGGCTGCGGCGGAAAATTCCACCGGAAGCGGCGGGGAAACCTGGGAGCTTGTGGGTCATGTTGCCGATGTTCTGGAAGCCGGAGGCGGCGAACTCCTGGAACTGCGGCTTCTTTCCGGGGAATTGCGCCTGGTTCCTTTTAGAAGCGAGTTTTTCGGGGAAGTCAGCCTGGAAAAAGGCAGGGTAATACTTCTGGAACGGTGGATACTGGAATGAAATATACAGTGCTCACGCTCTTCCCGGAGATTATCGACGCTTATTTCGCCAGTTCCATTATGGCCAAAGCGGTGGCCCGGGGCATTGTGGAGTACCGTTCCGTCAATATCCGGGACTATGCCCTGGACCGGCACCGGACCTGCGATGACGCCCCTTACGGCGGCGGCCCGGGCATGCTGATGCTGCCTGAGCCCCTGGGCCGGGCGCTGGAAGCAGCGGGCGCTGTCAACCGTTTTGGCGGGCAGCAGCCGGATGCGGCGCCTGCGCCGGGTTTGGCCCGGGTGGTATACCTTTCCCCTTCAGGGAGGCCCTTTGACCAGGCCCTGGCACGGGAATTGGCGGCTGAAAAGGAGCTTATTCTCCTCTGCGGCAGGTATGAAGGGATAGACCAGCGTATCATCGACGCTTACGCTGATGATGAGATTTCTGTAGGGGATTATGTGCTTTCTTCCGGCGAAGTAGCAGCGCTTGCCGTGATTGACGCAACATACCGGCTGGTAGAACAGGTGATCACTCCTGCTTCTCTGGAAGAAGAGAGCTTTTCGGGCGGGCTTTTGGAGTATCCCCAGTATACACGGCCCGAGATTTATGGTACACTAAAGGTTCCTGAAGTGCTCCTTTCGGGGCATCACGAAAACATACGGCGCTGGCGCCTTGAAAAGCAGGTCGAAAAGACCCTGGCCCTGCGGCCGGATTTGATCCGGCTAGGGGAGGAAAAGGGCCTCTTTGACGGCGGCACCCGTAAAATTATAGAAGCTATACGCAGCCGCGGCCCGGAAGGAAGCGGCAAGGGGGAAACATGAACGAAATTAAATCTATTGAAACTTCCCAGATGAAAGAAAAACCGGACGATTTCAAAGTCGGGGATACCGTAAAGGTCCATTTCAAGATTGTCGAAGGCAAAACAGAACGTATTCAGGTTTACGAAGGCCTGGTAATCGCGTTTAAAAACGGCCGGATACAAAAGCTTTACGGTACGGAAAAATTCCTACGGCGTTGGTGTTGAACGGGTTTTCCCGTTCCATTCTCCCAGGATTGCCAAAGTAGAGGTAGTGCGTCCTGGTAAGGTCCGTCGGGCGAAGCTCTACTACATCCGCGACAAAATCGGCAAAGCCGCTAAAATCAAAGAGCTTATTGTCTCCCATAAGACCGGCGCTGCGGCGGCTGAAAAAAAATGAGGCTGTTCCAAAACTAACCGAGTTTTGGAACAAGCTCAAATAGCCCTCTTTGCCTGAATGGTAAGGCCCTTGGCTTCGGATGCTCAAGTCCCCGGAACCGCGGGGCCTGGGTCCGGATCGCAGGATAACGTAATTTTCCGGTCTTCCCTTTCAGGGCCGCCTGCGGAGGCTGCCCCTGAGGGATCCCAGTCTTCCTCGATTCCTCTTTTCCCTTCCTTTTTTGATACTCGTCCTGGGCCTGATGTTTTCAGGCACGCCGCAGCCGCTTTGGGGCTTCCCCAGGATGCCTTGAGCGGCGCCCTTCTGGCCTTTGCCCGGTTTTTCTCCATCCCTTTTAACAGAGAAACCCTTTCGGGGCTCAGGCGGGAAGTCCTTGACGCAGGCGCTTCCCTGCCGGGAGCCGGCCGGCAGCGGGGAAAGACCGAAGCCGAAGCCCTGGCTGCCGCTGCAGGGACGGACAAGGGGGTACGCCTTAGCCGGGAGGCTCTTGAAACCTTTGCGGGGTTTCTTTCGGAACCCTGGACGCCGGATTCCGGCGGCTCTTTTTCGGGACAAGGGGAAAATGACAACAGTGAAGAGCGCCGGGAGCCCGCCTGGGACAGATGCCCTCAGCCTGAGGAATTACGAAACCTATTTGAACGGTGTATGAATTCCAGCGAACAGAACGGGCTTTTGGGACTTTTAAACCGGATTCCAGGTAAAAACGGCCAGCAATGGGTTGTGTGGCCGTTTAAAATTTGTGTAAAGGGTATAGATTTAAGTGTTTTATTCCGATTATTAATACGGAAGCCTCTTTATTCCACCCCGTATCCTGCCGAAGGGCGGCTTATTGCCGATATTGCGGGGCCCAAACGGCGCTGGCGCTTCGTTCTTGACAAAAACAGCCGGGAACAATTGAAGGTTGATATCAGCGTTTTTCCGGAAATGAGCCCTGGGGGTCTTAAAAGCCTTGAGCAGGAAGCGGAAAGAGTTTTCAAGTCCCTGGGAAAGGACGTGGAACTAAGGGCGCGGAATGGGGACAATGAGCTCTCTTTTACGGATTTCCTGGTTCATGAAGTCTTGCCTTCTGTAAATGAGGAGGTGTAACATACATGGGTAAAAAAGCCGCAGCTCTGGGGTATACTCCGGAAGAAGGCGTTCCCCGTCTTCTGGCTAAAGGCAGGGACCGGGAAGCTGAGCGGATCATTGCCCTTGCCCGGGAGGCGGGTGTTGAAATAGTAGAGGATTCCGCCTTGACGGCCTTGCTGGACGCCGGGGTTGAGCCGGGGGAATGGATTCCCCCATGGTGCTGGGAAGGGACGGCGAAAATTTTAGCCTTTGTCTTCTCAAAGGAAAAGACATGAAGAAAGTTCCTGTAGATTCGCTCAAAACCGGTATGGCTTTCTCTCAGCCTGTCTATATTGAAGGAAACAACCTGCTTGTTCCCGCAGGGGTTGCTATTCGGAAAAAAGATATCGAGCGGCTCCATTCCTGGGGTATCAACATCGTGGAAACCGAAGGGGACCCTGTGGCCCTGCCTAAGCCCGAAAAAGACGCCCCTAAACAGGAGAGCGGCAAATCCGGGGCGGCCGATACCCAGGGGGCTCCTAAAAAACCCAGCGTCATCACCCTGACCGAAGTCCAGGAAAACAAGGGCGTTTACCGTTCTTACATTGAACTTATCGAGCGGCTGGACCAGGTTTTTACCAGCATAGGATCAGGAGTTTCCGTAGAAGCCCGGTCCATCGACAATATTACCGGGCGGCTCCTCCAGGCAGTGAGGGAACAGCGCAACTCCTTTATCGGCTACATATTGGGAGGGGAAGTTACAGGCCGTGAGATGTCTAAAAGCTCGGTCAATACAGCCATACTTTCGGCCCTTACAGCCATAGAACTCAAGCTGCCTAACCACAAGGTGATGCAGGTGGTTACCGGGGCGCTGCTCCACGATGTGGGAATGCTCAGGCTGCCCAAGGAATTTGTGGACAATAAGGGTGGGCTTTCTGCTGCTGAACTCCAGCGCATCCAGGCCCATCCCCTTTATACCTATAAAATTGTCAACAAGGAACTCCTTTATCCCGAAGAAGTGGGCCTTATCGTCCTGCAGCACCACGAGCGCTGGGACGGCGAGGGCTATCCCCGGCGTATTTCAGGGTCAGCTATCGATATTGGCGCCCGTATTGTTTCCGTTGCCGACGCTTTTGAAGCCATGGTAAGCAAGAAGCCCTACCGCAATTCCATGATGGGCTACCAGGCTATAAAAAACCTCCTTTCTGATAATTCCAGGCGTTTTGATCCCGATGTACTCAAAGCTTTTATCCAGACTATGGGGATCTACCCTATCGGATCTATCATCCTGCTCAACAACGGGGCCCTGGCCCGGGTGGTCGAGGTTCAGGGTACGGCGCCTTTAAGGCCGAAGATCCGTATCCTTATCGACGAATTCGGCAAGGTTTTCAAACAGGACGAAGGGGATATTATCGACCTTTTAACCGAAAAGAGTCTCTTTATCGCCCGGGCTGTGGACCCGAGGGAAGTCGCGAAAAAACATGCCTAAAGGGAAAGAGGGAGAGGCCGCTGCCGCTCTTTTCCTTGAAAACAAGGGGTTCAGGATTCTCGAACGCAATTTCCGCTCCAGGCAGGGAGAGGTGGATCTTATTGCTTTGGATGGGGAAACTGTCGTATTTATTGAAGTTAAAGCCTGGTCCACCCTGGGAATTGAAGCCCTGGAACAGGGTTTGGATGAAAAAAAGCAGCGCCGTATCATAGAAACCGCTAAGTATTTTCTTTCTTCTCATCGAGAATATAAATATATGGCAGTTCGCTTCGACGTGGTATTTGTGGCTCCTCAGGGGATTACCCATCTTGCATCAGCCTTTATGGAGCGTGTATGATGACAACAGCCTGGGAAACCTCAACTGACATAAAACAGAGTGAAGGCAGTTTGGAAAATCCTGAGCTGGAAGCTTTACGGGAAAAAATAAATAATGAGGAATATCTGCACGAAGCCATTCAGCGCATTGCTTTGATTCTTAGTAATGAGCTTCTTGATATACCCCAGGGAGGATGGAATTACGAGCGGCAGCGGAAAAGGCGGCGATAACCGCGGACGGCGCCGGCCCTGGAAGCGCGGCGGCAGGGATAACAACTGGCAGCAGGATGGGCAGGAATACAAAAACCGGGAATTTCCGGCCCGGCAGAAAGCGGAAAACCCGCGGCGCGACGCTGTTCAGGGAAACTCCAGGAAAAATCCGGGCCCTTCCCATCCCGACAGGAACCGGGGATTTGAGCGCCCCAAGTGGACCCCTCCACAACCGCCCGCGGAGCCGCTGCCGTTGCCCGATTGCCCCTGGTGCGGCAAACCCATAAAAGATCTCGCTTCTGCTATGACCGACAAGGATTCGGGCGTTCCGGTGCATTTCGACTGTGTTCTTGCGCGGCTTGCGCAGGGGGAAACCCTTGAACGCGGTGAGGCTGTGGCCTATATCGGCGGGGGCCGTTTTGCGGTGGTGTGTTTTAACGCTCGTTCCGAGTTCCCCGGAAAAGGGACTGAAAACAGGAAATTTTCTATCAAAAAAATTTTTGAATGGGAAAATAAAGACAACCGGGCCGCATGGCGTTCTGCGGTTTGCGATCATTATTCCGTAACCTGATGAACAAACTTGAGTATGTAGAAGACGAAAAAGATTTTCTTTCCAACCCGCGTATTGTTGAGAACTACAGCCTTCTTCAGGATATCGGCGTTTTTCAGCATATTGATTCCCTGAACCGGGAGATCCGGAATTACAAAAATCTCTTTGCCGGAGCTCTGGAAATATTCAACCGCACCACTATCGAAGAAATCATGGACGCCGCTGTGGTACAGATATCGGATCACTTTCTTCCTGCTTTTATGGTTTTTCTGTGGAAACCCCTGCAGAACAAAGAGGATATTGTCATCAAGAGCTACAAGAATTACAAGCTCACCGATCTAAGCCTCAAGATAGAAAGCATCACCCCTTTTGAATCGTTCTTCAGGAAATACCCCAAGCCTATCACCTACGATCTCCTCTCTTTTGAAATGGGGGACAGCCATGCGGTAAAACCTATGGACGCCCTGAGGCCGGAGCTTATCATTCCGATTCTGGGGCCTTCAGGGCTTTACGGCATGATACTGGTAGGCCGCAAGATCCTGGAGGATGATTATAACGGCGCCGAGCTGGTCTATCTCCAGCAGCTTATGGCTTTTGTGTCCCAAGCCGTTCAGAACCATCTCCACTACGACCGGACCCTGCGGGATGTAAAGACCGGTCTTTTTAACAACGGGTTTTTTATGACCCGTTTGAACGAGGAAATAGCCCGGGCGCAAAGGACCGATTCTTCGTCTTCGATTATTATTATGGATGTGGACAAATTCAAAAATTTTAACGATAACTACGGCCATCTCGCAGGGGACAGGGTGCTTGAATGTTTGGCGGTAACTATCAAACAAGGGGTTCGTACCGAGGATGTGCCCTCACGTTTCGGAGGCGAGGAATTCACGGTTCTCCTGCCGGATTCGGACGAGGAAGCCGCCTGGGTGGTTGCCGAGCGTTTAAGGATCATGGTTTCGGAGATGCAGGTGCCCTGGGACCCTCCGCTGCCCAAGGTTACCATAAGCCTGGGAGTTTTTACCTTTTCCAGGGCTACGGAGCTTTCTTCCGAAGAAATTATCCACCACGCCGACGAGGCTTTGTACCTTTCAAAAGAACAGGGGCGGAACCGTACCACCGCCTGGGGATCCGGGCTGATGTCCAAAATTGCGCGTTCAAAATAAGGCCCGGCGGACAGCCGGAATATCACACTGGCAGAGCGTAGGAGTTCTGGATGATAGGAATTATCGGCGCTATGGAGGAAGAGGTTGCTCTTCTCCAGTCCGCCATGGAACACAAGAAAACCGGGAACGCCGGCGTTTTTGAGTATTCTTTGGGCAAACTCGAAGGAAAGGATGCTGTCCTGCTCCGCTGCGGAATCGGCAAGGTAAACGCCGCAGTGGGCTGCGCCCTGATGATCGCCCGCTACAATCCCGAGGTGGTTATCAATACCGGTTCAGCCGGGGGTATCGATCCTTCTCTTACTATCGGCGACATGGTTATCGCCAGCGGCCTCCTGTACCATGACGTGGACGTTACGGCTTTTAACTACGCTCCCGGACAGGTCCCCGGGCAGCCCCAGATCTTTCCGGTACAGGAGGACCTTATCCGCCTGGCCGAGACGGCTATGGACGGGCTTAAAAAGGAAAAGGTACTTCCTGGGGGCATGAACCACCTGCGGGGGCTTATCGGCTCAGGGGATGTTTTTATGCACCAAAAAGAGCGTATCCAGGCGGTACGTGAGCTCTTCCCGGGTCTTAAAGCGGTTGAAATGGAAAGCGCCGCTATTGCCCACACCTGTTCCCTCTTCAAAACCCCGGTTATTATTATCCGGGCTCTTTCGGATGTAGCCGGAGCGGAATCGCCTATGGCTTCCGAAGAGTACCTCCCTTTGGCTTCAAAGAATTCCGCCGAACTCGTCCGGCGGATAGTCAGGATGTTTTAAAAGGAGAAATGCTGTGGAGAAAATAGCGAGTTTTCAGGTTGATCACCTCAGGCTCAAACCGGGTGTATTCGTGTCCCGGAGGGACAGGTTTGGTCCTGCTGTGCTTACTACCTTTGATCTTCGTTTCAAGGAACCTAACAAGGAGCCGGTGATGGATCAGCCGGCTCTCCATACTATCGAACACCTGGGAGCCACGTTCCTCCGTTCCCACAAAGAATGGGCGCCGAAAACGGTTTATTTCGGCCCTATGGGGTGCCGCACCGGTTTCTATGTTATTTTTGAAGGATCCCTGGAACCTGAAGACGTGCTTCCGGTTTTACGGGAAATGCTGGACTGGATTCTGTCTTTTGAGGGGCCCATTCCCGGCGCCGCTCCCGGGGAATGCGGGAACTGGCGGGAACAGAACCTGGACATGGCCAAATGGGAGGCCCGGCGTTACGCCGCGGTGTTGAAAGAGCCGAAAAAGGAAAACCTCAGGTACCCTGAGTTGGGCTAAACCTGGCCCGCGAAAAACTCTTCTTGCCAGGCCTTACCGGCTTTTCTCTACCCCCTGGCGCGCGCAGTGTCCGGTGATGATGCAGCGGGAGCAGAAGGGGCTTACCGGACGGTCGTCGCCTTCTTTTACGGACGCCCCGGCGTCGCCTTTACCGGGATGACGCCGTATGCTAATAAAGGCGTGGTACGCCCGGTAAAGCGCCAGCGTTAAGCGCTATTGTCTACAAAATACGCGATTAATGTTTTTGTAATATTAAA
>JAITEW010000187.1 GCA_031281855.1 Treponema sp. | reverse complement strand
GCCCCCGAAGGTTGAGCCAAAATAGGAATAGACAATGGTCGCCGGGAGCTGTCCCGCCCCTGTGGCGGCAAAAAAACCAATAAAGGATATGCCCGTAAGCCCCGCGGCGTAACTAACGGGATCAAAGGGCACAAAAGGCAGGAGCCTGGCAATGATAATTGAACGTGCCCCGTAACGCAGGAAAAAAGCGTCGATAGAATTCAACGTTGTTTTTCCGGCAAGTTTTTCCACCGCCCCGCGTCCAAAAAGACGGGCTATGCCGAAACAAAGGGCCGCTCCCGCCATGGCGCTGGACCAGGAAAGGATAGCCCCCTTTGCCCAGCCAAAGAGAGCGGCATTGGCCAGGGTGATGAGAAAAGCCGGAAAGGGCGCGGCTACCGCCTGGGCCAGCATAAGCAAAAACGAAACAACCGCCGCCAGGGGGCCAAACGAGAGAATATAAGCCTTTACCGGCTCAAGATCGGCGCTGCCTAAAATACCGGCAACGCGCGCTATCAGGGCCCGGCTTTGGGGGACGCCAATCGCCGCGGCAATGAGCATAACAATGCCGACCCGCGCCAGGTTTTTAAGCCGTCCCGTTTTTTCACAACAGCCGCAGGAGGGATTTTCCGGGTTCGGATTCGAAACGTTAGCCATGTACGGAAGCCCCTGTCGCCGCCCTCCCAGTCCCGAACGAAACCGGGGTTGGGGTATTTTCGCCTTTGTCCTTTTTTGCTCTTACCCAAAACCATGCGCCCAGCAAACTGTAAACCGACACAAAGAGCGCGAAGAGCAGGGAGATTGCAAAAGCGCCGGACCCTTCGTAACCCAGGGGTTCGAGGAGATAGATGAAGCCGCCTTCGCGGAAACCGTAACCGTTGACCCCCAGGGGAATCATGGCCAAAACGGATGCTCCGGCGCTGACATAAAAAAGATCCCCCAGCGCGAGGGCCGGGAGGCCAAGCCCCAGGATGATCGCCTGCTGGGCAAAAGCCACGAACATCTGAAAGAGGATTGACTCGGCGAGGCAGATCAAAATATGGAAGGGCTTTTTCCGCAGTTCCGCCGACGAGGAGGCGAAACTTTTCCATATGGTTGCGAGTTTTGTTTCTTTTTGGGCGATAAATTTCGGGGTAAAACCGGTAAACTGCACCGCCATGCTAAAGAACCCGGCTGCACAGACGCAGGCCAGGGTGATCATGGCGACACGCGAAGGCGCTGACGCGAACAGGGCGCCGACAAGCCCAAGAAGGCCAAGGGTGGCCATGGCGAGAATACGCTCCGCCACGACCGAAGAGGCGACGCCGGCGTAAGCTGCCAGTGAAGGCTGAGCCGGCGGCCCGGCCGATGCGAGTTCGTTCTTGAGCAGCATCACCCTGATGCCGTCACAGCCGATACTGGAGGGCAAAAAATTGTTAAAGAAAAAACCCGCCGTGTAATACTTGAAAAGTTTCGAGACGGGTATTTTTATTCCCTGGGCTTTAAGCAGAACCTGCCACTTGAAGGCGCTGATCAAAACCGCAACGGCAATCAAAAAGAGCGCCGGTATGCTATACGGCAGCCTAAAGACGCCAATTGCGCCGGCGATTTTTTTGATATCCATGCTCAGCGCTAGAATGACGATGAGCATTGCCGAAACGGCTATTTTAATGAGAGTAGAAAATTTCTTCATTTATAGGCCGGGATCTTTGGGTAGCTTACCGCATCCAGCTGCTGGTCTGTGCCGGACCAGCCAGAGAAGCTCGCACAGTAATTCCGCACATCGGAAAAACCGGCGGTTTGCAGAAGCACAAAAAGGAGGCTTGAGCGTATACCGCCCAGACAATAAACGGCGACTTCGTCGTTCTCTTGAAAGCCAAACCCTGAAACGCGGGCCCTGGTTTCCGCAGGGGTAAAATAAGCGCCATCTTTATGGTAGAAATCTTTAAACCACGCGAATTTCGCGCCCGGTATGCGGCTTTTGGCGAACTCCTCATCGCTGCGGGCGTCAAACAGATTAAGGCTGCCAAGCCGGGAGGCGATTTCGGACGTGCCGATAAGGAGGCGTTCGTTACGGTTAAACGAAGCAAGGGGCGTCAACTGGGGCTTTGGTGTTTTTGAGCGCGTGGTTTCGCCGCCATGGGCTTTCCAGTACTTGATGCCGCCGTTCAGCACATAACTGTCGGTAATACCGATATAACGCAGCAGCCAAAGGATGCGAGTTTCTTCGGCGCTGCCGGCCAGGGGGTCGTTGTACACTACAATGGTCTTCGTCAGGTCTATGCCACGCCCGGCAAATATCCTCCCGATTTCCTCATCCGAAGGGGGGGTGTTGTATTTATCGGCAATCGCGTCCCGCCAGTTGATCTGAAACGCCCCGGGAAGATGCTCCGAATCGTAGGGTCCTGATGCGCGGGCATCGATAATAACGACTTTGTCATAATTCGCCTTCAGTTTTTCGGCTGACCAAATGAAACTGTCGAAGTTCGCCTGATCTTCCGGCCGCGTAACAAGCCCCGTTGCCGGCGGGTCCAGGACGATTTCTTCGCCGGACCCCTTGCGAATATCCCGAAGTTCGATGGATTCCCAATTATCCGGCAAAGGGCCCTCCTGGGAGGCTCCCGCCCACAGCGGCGCGCCGGCGGCAAGCGCTTGTATCGCGAGGGCGGCAGCCGCTAGGCGCATTTTCAAGGATTACCGTCCATAGGCGGGCAGGGAAAGCCCATGGGGATTCGTGGGCAGCGGGATGCTTTTGAGCACCCGCCAGCTTCTGCCGTCCAGAACCAAAAGCTCCCCTTTGGCTTTGTCTTCCAACTGAATGGTGGTAACAAAGAAGTACTTCCCCGATGGATCGTAGATCTGGTGGCTCATGGGGCTGTTGTTGGCGTAGCCGAGATCTTTGCCATCCAGATAGCCAACGATTTTAATCGTAGAATAATCCGGGTTATCGGAGCCCAGGGTCGAAACATCAACGTACCGTAAAAGCGGGTGATCTATTTTGATATCGGCGGCTTTAAAAGCGGCCAATGTCTTGAGATAATCCTCCACATTGCAGGACTGGGCGTTCCAGTCGCTGGAGAAAAAGTATTTGCCGTCCGGGCTGATCTCGTAGTTATGGTTGCCGCCGGGTATCTTTGCCACTTCGACTATTTTGTCTGAGGTCAAATCCAGGAAGGTGTCGAATGCCTGCGAGCCTATCACGCTGCCGTCGGGGCCTGCGGTGTAGGAACCGAAGATCAGGTATTTCCCGTTGGGGTACACCAGAACGGCGTGGCAGCTCGTGCCGCCGTCGCTTTCGAATGACCTGAGGGGGGTAACGGGGAGCTTTACGCCAAGCTGGTCGGCGGTGGTGGCTGCCGCGATGGCGGCAAGGCCGGAAATATCGTACTCATAAAGAATATTTCCAGGGTACTTGGTGGTATAAAGCCTGGTGCCATCGGCGTTCGTGTCGAAGTTGTGAGGCCAGCCGCCGAGTTCTATGTACCCCAGGTAGCGCTGGTTTTCAATGTCAAAAACATTGATATTAGGGTTGGTGGTCTTTTCGGAAGCGAAGAATCCCCATTTGCCGTCGTGGGAAATGTGGGTTCCTACGCCGGCGCCTACATCCCAGGTCTTCACTATCTCGAAAGTCCGGGCGTCTACCACCTGCACATAACCGGCATTCTTGGAGATATTTTCAGAAAGCCAGATATACCTGCCGTCTTTGGACACACTGATCAGGTGGCTCTGCTGCTTATCTTCGATTCCTTTAAAATAAACCGGATAAACAACGGGATTCGCGTCGTTAAAGGTGTCCAGGTCAACTACGGTAACACTAGGCGGGGTAACATTGGCGATATAGATCCGGTTGACGCTGAAGGGCAGGGCTTTCGCCTCCACGGAAGCGTCCGGTGGATTTACGCTCCCGGTGGATGCGCAGGATGCCGCCAGGGCAAAGATACCCAAAATCCCCAAAAACTTAACTTTTTTCATAGAACGCTCCTTAAGTAAAATATATATCCTATCGTTTTAATAGGATATAAATACTATATAGTTATAAAATATATTGTCAAGCGAATTTTTCAATTTTTTTTAAAATTTTATAATTTTTACGCGATCCGTGCTGATCCCGTCAGGGGATTCGGGCAGAGGGATAGTTTTGATTAGCTCCAGGGACTTGCCATCAAGAATTAAGAGATCCCCCTTAGTTTCATTAGTTTTGGAGATCGTGGCAAGAAAGAGAAAGTTGCCTGAAGGATCGTACACTTCGTGGCTCAAAGGGTCGGGCTGGGCAAAGCCCAGATGTATATTGCCGCAAATAACGCCGGTTAATTTTACGTCCAAAGGATTCGGCGCGGCGCTTTCCAGGGTGGAAATATCGAAATACCGGAGTTGCTGGGTGGTAATTCGGGGGTCTTCGAATACCGGGAGCCCCCTTAAAAACCATGCGTCATGGCAGTCCAGCGGATACCATTCGGTGGAGAAAAAAACGTTGCCGTCCGGGCTCAGGGCATAGTTATGGTTCCCCCCTATCATTTTGAGGAATTCGGTTATGGAATCCCCGGTTAAATCCAGGATGATGTCATAAACCGAAGTATCGGCGACCCTGCCCAAAGGACCGGGGGTATACGCGCCCAGCATCAGGTACTTTCCGTTGGGATGAACAAGCAGGGAGCTGGTATTTGCATACTGGCTTGCAAAAGACCGCCGGAGCGGAACAGGCAGCTTAAGTCCATAGCGATCAGCCGAAGCTTTGGCGGCAATGTCTGGAAGCGCCGATATATCATATTCGTAAAGCATATTGGATAAGCTCTTGATAACGTAAAGCCGCGTGCCTTCGGCATTGGTGTCAAAGCCGAGAGCCGGGCCGCCCAATTCAATATACCCAAGATAGCGCTGTTTTTGGATGTCAAAAACGTTGATGTTGGGATTGTCTTTTTTTTCAGAGGCGAAAAATCCCCACTTGCCGTCGCGGGAAATATGCGCCCCCTCCCCGGCGCCGACGTTCCAGGTTTTGAGGGGCTCGAAACTTGAGGCATCCAGCAGCGCTACGCAGCCGCCGTCTTCGGAAATGTCCTCCGCCAGCCAAAGGTAGTTTCCGTCCTTTGAGATCCCTATCTGGGAACTTTGCCGGGTGCCTTCAAAGTCCTTTAAGTATACCGGGTATACTTTTGGCTCCTTCCTATTAATGGTGTTTAATTCAATCACCGTAAGGCTTGGGGGCGATACGGTGGCGATGTAGATCCGTCGGGCGCCAAAAGGGACGCCGTTAAGCCGGCCGCCTGAACCTCCTAAAGAGGCGCAGGACAGCGCCAGGACAGAAACAACCAATACTCCGGAAAACCAGATAAATTTCATGGCGGCAAATTTCCTATAATCCCTATAGTATATATATGCTTTTTTCCTGTCAAGCCGTTATCTTGACAGTTTTTCGAGGCTATAATAGTATCAATTCTATGGAATTACTATGAAAATGATGCTATGGCTATTCCTCCTGCCGGCGGTTCTGTCCGCGCCGCTTTGGGGGAGAGGTGGCGGCGAGAAAAAGCTTCAAAACAACGCGGACGGGACGGCGAAACTTTCTCCCGCAAAAAAGATACTCGTGCTAGACGCCGACCCCGACTCAAGCGCTCACCTCAACCTCTATGTGGCCTACGAAAAAGGCCTTTTCAAAAAACGGGGTCTTGAAGTGGAAATCCAGGGGTCCGTTTCGGGGTTGACCCTGGTAGTAAGCGGCAAGGCGGATATCCTGTTCGGTTGTCCTTCCGGGGTTGTTAGCGCCATTGCCCGGGGAGCGAATGTTGCTATGATAGGCCAGGTAACCCTCCCGTGTTCCTCGACTCTGATAGTTCCGGTTGATTCGTCCTACAGGAAGCCGGTGGACCTCGACGCTCAAATGATCGCCGGGCTTTCCCCGATCTGCTGTGCGGTTGTCTCGATTCGGAACACCCTGCAGACCCAGTATGACACGGACTTCCGGCTTGTGGCTTTGGAGCCCGAAGCGGCTCTCGCCGCCCTCGGCGCGGGACAGGTACAAGGCGCCATTTTTGAGGAGCCTTTTGTTTCCCTGGCGCTGCTCAAAAAAGATGCTGCCGGGAAGCTCCTGTACAGAGCCCTTTTCGATGGCAGCTCAGATGCGGACGGGGATGGAGAAATTGAACCCAGCCTGGCCGGGCCCAAGGCGCCCTGCCACGCTATCACCGCCGGCAGGAACTTTATCGCCGCCAGGCCGGATGAAGCGAAAGCCTTTATCGAGGCTATTGATGAAGCAAACAGCCTCATCCTTCGTGAACCTGGGGCGGAGGATATCGCAGACATTACCGTCAAGCATACGGGCTTTGACCGGGAGGCCGTCATTGCCAGCGCCCCCAGGATGGGTTTTACCATACAGCTTGGGGTGGAGGAATTCAAAGCATACGCCGGCCTGTTGGCCCGTCAGGGATCCATCGAGAGGGATCCGGGCGATGATCTGTTTGCTCCTGAATTTAAAGGGATCACGTGGTAGCGTAATACCATATTGCGTTTTTCCCCAAACACGAACCTTCAGTTTCCGCGCGTCCCCGCCAATCAGGGTTACGCCTCTAGGGTAAGACCTTCCCGGGCCATGATGATTTCCATGCCGGTTTTGGCGGTGGACATTTCCCGGAACTCGGTTTCAAAGGCCGCAAGCTGCTGGTCCGTGCGGTGGGGGTCGTGGTGGAACAGCACGAGTTTTTTGACCCCGGTTTTTTGCGCCGCGGCAATGGCGTACTCGTAGGAGGAGTGGCCCCAGCCTATCCGTTCCGCCACGTAT
>JAITEW010000113.1 GCA_031281855.1 Treponema sp. | reverse complement strand
CTTATTATCGATGAATGTCAGGATTTACTTCTTCCCCCTTATTTGTTTGTTTTTGATAAATTCGTAATTTATCCAAAGAAGAACTGGATAATAATCTGCTGCAGTTTTTTCCGGAAATTTACCGGCAGCATTTGGTTACTAATTGTAGAAATTCAAAGAAAAATTCGGAAAAACCGTAAAACTAACCGGATATGGCGCTCATAAAGTTACATCATCTTAGTAAAAAATAGAAGAGGCTGGGGAAGCCTCCTCCTGCCTACAGATATGCTTTCTTTTTTCCAAAGCGCTGCTTCCATCCTGGATAAAAGGATAAAACGAATTATCGAACACAAAACCTCCATTTTATCCAAAGTAATTTGTACTTCTCAAATGTTCGACCATTGCTTAAAATTTATAATTCTGCTATTCTTCCCTCAGTTCTTAATATAAGTCCCTAGCCGGCGTGGTGGAATGGTAGACACGGCAGACTCAAAATCTGCTGTCCGCGAGGATGTAAGAGTTCAAGTCTCTTCGCCGGTAACTGGTCCTGTAAGGTCCTGTGGCTAAGTTTATACGCCGCTTAATTCCGGTAGTCGATAATTTCCTGTTCCACTCCGCGGCGGGTTTCCTCAATACGGTGCAGCAGTTCAGAGAGTCCGGGAACGGCTCTGGTGTCTTCGCGAATCTTTACCAACTGGCGGACCATGGTTGGCGTAAGCTGGCGGGCCCAGGGGAGGTAGCGGTCAAAGACCGCGGCGTTCATGTGTACCGGCGTAACGGGCCTTGCAGCGATGTCCGCGATGCTCTGGAAGATGAGGAGGCCGTCCGGGTCAAGGTCGCCTGCGTGGTGAAACACAAAGCCCGACGCCGCAAGAACCCGGATCATGGCGGTTGCGGCCTGGTTGGGGTAGCCTCCGATATACAGAAAACAATCGTACTTGGAAAGATGTTTGTTATTGTGGCGTTTTTGAATGTCCGTAAAGATATAAAACGTTTCTTTGTTTTCAACAGTCAGGACAAGGGGATTCTCTTTACCGTCAACAGCCCTGATGCGCTGTATTTCCACAGCGTGTCTAAGGGGAAGGCCGAGTATACGCCCTGTGGCATTGACCAGAGGCGGTATCGAATCTTGTCCTGGGTATTCAAAAACGATTTTCCCTGCAATCAAAGTTTCCGGATAGGACCGCCGTATAAACGAAAAATCAGGAACAGGAACGCCGTTTTTTTCAGCCTGGGATAAAGAGAGGGCAAAAAAGTCCACCAGGTTTTCCAGGCGTTTTGAATCATGGTACAACTCGATTGACAAGGCCCGGGTGGTCAGCGTTTCCATCCTTTCCATATCAAGAAAAAGTTCCAGAACCCGTACAAATTCAGCCACTGTTTTTTGGTTTAAGCCCCTGCCGATTTCCTGGGAGTCAAAATGATCGGCGAACCAGTTCATAAACGCAAGAACTTTATCGACAGACGGATGGTCCTTGTTTTTGGCATTGACCGAATCCTTGAGCGCCCGGAGCCTGACGGCAAGCATTGCGCGGATCTCCTGCGCCTCAGCTTTAGGATATTTGCTGTCTGCTTCCATAAAGAGTTTTTCAAAATCAGCGCATATAAGCGTTTTAAGCCTGTTTCCTGTACTCCTCTTTACCCACTTCAGTTGTACAATACCCCGCTCCTCCAGCGCTTCCGCAGCTTCAAGATAGGATTCTTTTTCATCAGGAGACGCGGCGTCGAAATCAGGGAATATCGAAAGGGAACGGAGCCTGATGGCATTCCGCTCCTCCGCTCCTGCCGGGACGGCTGAGGCAAAATAACGGCTGATAAAAGCGCTGATAATTTCTTTTTCCCAATCATTCATTCTGCGGTATCCTGGTCTATAGTATCAATGTGGCAGTCCCGGACTTTCACGGCGCTGCCAAAGCGGCTTATGACATTGATGCGGTCCATGTAAGGGCCGATAGCCTCAATCTTTTCAGGCGGGACTGAAGTGATGATCTGGAGGTTCAGGTTATTGTAGAACGAGAGGATCTTGCCGATACGTTCATCGTCCATGCGGTTAAAGGCTTCGTCAAAGATCACAAGGCGCACGGTGCTTTCCGGCCTGGCCTTGTAAAAACGGTAGAAGCTGGCGGCAATGGCCACATAGTAGGGGGTCTGGGATTCGCCGCCGGATTTTTCTTTCAGCACCCTGGACAGGGAAAGCTCAACGGCAATACCGGTGCTTTCGTCGATGTTGTCGGTTTCCCTGATCCTGATGTCGTAATGGAAGTAGGTGCGGTAATCGCAGATGTCCCGCAGTTCTTTGGAGTCCAGCGGAGAATAGAGGATGCGGTCAAAGAGATCCTGGGCGGCTTTGCGTTCCCCGGAATCGGCAAGCTGGGAAAAGAGGCCGTCCTCTGCGGACGGTATCCTGGCCGCCTGCCTGATGGCTTCGATCTGCCCCTTCCGTTCGCTTAGTTCCTCCAGCGTGAAGCGGTACTGGTCCCGCCCGAAATGCAGGGTACGGAGGATCTCGTTGATCTCGCTGAAACTTTCTTTGGCCTCTTCAATGTGCTCGTTCAGGCGGGAAATAAAATGCTCCTTGAATTCTTTTTCAGCGTCCTGATAGGCCCTGGCGATCTTTTCCCGGTACTCAGGCAGCTCGGAAGTCTCAAGCCGTTTCAACAAGGTTTCGGCCTCGGCATTTTCCGAAGGCTCCATGCCCAGCCAGTGGTGGAACTCCTGTTCGTAATCTGCAGCCAGTTTGTTGTATTCCTTTTTGAGGGACTCGGTACGGCTCCTGAATCCTTTCAGGGTGGACTCGTAGGTGTTAGCAAGCTCGGCGACAGAAACTTCGGAAAACCGCTTTTCAGCATAAGCTTCGCAGTCAGCCAGCATAAGGGGGTGTTCGGTTCCGAAATTTCTGACAGCCTCTTTTTTCTCTTCCGCCAAACGGGTGAATTGATCCAGCGCGTCCTGGGAAGAGGCCAATTTGTCGAGTAAGGCCCCGGCTGTTGTGTGTGCAGAGTTGCTGCTTTCTTTTAATAATGACAACTGCCCTTCCAGGTCTTTGCGTTTGTCCTCAAGCTCCCGGAACGACTGGGTGTCCACTGCGGCAAGTTCTTCCCGCGCTTTTGCGAGATCGTTTTTGCGGGCTTCTGCGGCCGCAAGTGAGGGGAAGAGATACTTCAACTCCGGCAGGAAGCGGAGGACCCTGCCGCAGCAGTCTTCGCGCCCCGCGGCTTCACGCTCTTCTTTTTCGGCCTTTGCAAGATCGGCCCCGACCCGTTCCGCCTCGGCAGCCAGGAATTTCCGCCGTTCTTCCAGGGCGGCGCGGCCCAGGTAATGGCGGCGGTACACGTCTTCCCTTATCCTGGAAGCGGTATGGCCTGTGTAGGTCATACACTCTTTGGTCACCGCAGAGTCGTACTGTTTGAGGTTTGAAATATCCGCCCGCATCACCTTTCCCAGGGTGTAATCAATGTAGATACGCGCATAGCCGTTGGCCCGGACCAGCTCCGCAAGGCTCCCCGGCGCCGTTTTGGCGCCGCGCATTTTTTCGATATTAGGGATAAAGGCCCCGGCGACGGAGCGGGGCAGGCGGTCGTAGACTTCCAGGGCTTTCTGAAAATTTTTCGGATCCACAAGAACCGCGAAGCGCCGGGTGTTGAGCCAGCCTTCCACGGCATCCACCCAGTCCGGGTCGGTAATCTCCGCGGCTTCTGCCAAAAAGAAGGCGTCAATGCCCGCTTTTTCCAGCGCGCCCCTGAGTTCCCGCGGCGCGTCGGGGTACCGGAGTATGCCCCGTTCAAGGTCCGCCAGCTCGCCGCGAATCTCTTTAAGGCTCTCTGCGGCTTCTTCCCGCCTTTTTCCTGCGGCGTATTTTTCATCCTGATACTTCTTCGCCTCAGATGCAACAGCGGCGCTTTCATCGTCAAACTGTTCGGAAATAGAACGGCCCAGCAAAGCTTCGCACTGGGCTTTAAGCCCGCCGTAACGGACGCTTCTTTCTTCGTCAGCAGCGAGATCGTTTTCGAGCCGTTTGATACGGCCGCTTATTTCCTCGTACAGCCGGTGCGCGTCGCTGGCCGCAAGGCTCATGTCCACAGCCCGGAGTTCGTGTTCCAGATCCTGGAGCTTTTGATTAAAAGAAGCAATTTCGCGGTTAACAAAATCCAGTTTATTTTGGGTTTCCACAAGCTGCCGGGAGACGTTGTCCTTGTTTTGTTTTTCGTTCTCCAGCTCTATCCTGAGCTTTAAATATTCCTGCTTGAGGATAAGACCGTCGTAGTTCCGCCATTCAGCAGCTTTAGCGCAGATCTTTTTCAAATGCGCTATTTTCGCGATTGCCCCCTTTGCCTGCCGGTCTGCTTCCTTGTAGTTTTCAAGGTTCTGCTTCATGTCCTGGATGGATACGGGGTTCTCTTCAAGAATATATTCGCACACAAATTGATCGATAGAATCCAGAGGTTTAAAACCGATGGAACGGGTGAGGGAATCAAGGTATGGGTTCGGGTCCTGCTGCTGCCGTTTGAACACCCCCAGCCTGTTGGTCAGGTCCCGCAGATAAAGCCGTTTCGCTTCATAGGGTTCGATTTTCAGTTCATTAAAAATGATTTTGATCTGCCGGAAAACCAGGGGAGCCTTTACGCCGTCAGGGCCTTGTTCCGAACAGACCGGGATGTCTCTGATAGAAATACCGGAGCCGGTCCAGAAATGTTCGGTGTAATGGTTGTCCTTATAAGCTTCGATACAGACGCCGCAGGCAAAGCCCGCATGAGGGCCGCTGGTCTGAAACTCAAGCATGACATGAGCCACAGTGTCGCCCCGGCGGTACTCGGTGGCGTCGCTGCCGAGCTTGCAGCGCACATAGCCCATAAGGTCCCTCCCCCCTCCCCGCCGTTCCTCTGCGGCTGAGTTGAATTTGGCCATCCTGAGATTCGCCGCCAGCACGTACTGGATGGCGTCGATAACCGTGGATTTGCCCGAACCGTTATCCCCTGCCAGAAGGCAGCGGTTTCCGATCTCTATCACCGTGTCCTCAAAGTTATGCCAGTTAACAAGCCTGAGGCGTTGCAGGGTGATCATGATTCGCCCTCTGTTAAAGCTGAAGCGTCCGCATCGTCCTCCCCGGCGCCCGGGGCCTTGTTCTCCAGGAAGGCTATGCCTTCGTCCAGGGCCGCGCGGTCGATGCTTAACGGTATGCTCGGATACAACTGGATAAGCCCTTCAGGGTCCGCGTAGTCCTGGGAACTGAGCGTTATGAGTTTGCACGAAGAAAGGCGCCGCAGCATGTTGACAAGCGCGGTTTTTTTGATCTCCCCGCCGGTCAGGGCGTTGTACTTCTGCTGAAACTCCGATAAGGCGGCAACAGGAAACGCCGTAAGTGAAACTTCATTTTTTTTATCTTCGTATAGATGCCGCAGGACCAGGACCCCGCATAGTTCTTCACGGGAAAAATACAGTCTTGTTTTTCCTGAGCCCCGAAAGGCGATGATCCCGAGGCTCTCGTCGCGGACAAGGGAAGCATCCATGCAGGAAAACCATGCGTCAAAGAGGGCCATGTTCCTGATAGCGAAATCGTAAATTTCCCGTTCCTTATCGATACCCCGGATAATAAAGGTCTTGGATGTAAGTATATGGAGGGCGGACTTAAAAAGTTCGAATTCACCGGCTGACAGATCCCGGATCAGAGTGAGAGCGTCAAGATCCTGATTCACGCTTCGCTTCCTTCTTTTCTTTCTTTCTGAACCGTATATCAGGAACCGCGTAACCTGCTGCGCTTACCGATTTTGTAGTTTTCGCGGAAGTTCCGGCTTCGACCGGGAACTCATCCTCAACAGCATACATAAAATCTTTCCGGGAATCGCCGTAAAGCAGTGCGTAGACAAACCGGATAAAAGAATCTTCATTATTGATAAGATCCGCAGGGAAGAGCACCTGCCGGTCCCGGCCGCCTTGTTCATCAAGCCAGGCGTTGATGCGTTTTATTGAGAGCCTGCGGCGCATGCGCGTGAAAAACTCCTCTTCGGTTTTCGAGAGGGCTTCGAGGTCGGCTTTGGAAACCTGGGGCTGGAAATTCCCCTCTTCACGCTGGGTGCGGAAAACCAGGGAAGACGGGGAAAGAAAACTGACGCGGTAGACGCCGTGGGCAAGCTGCTTCTGAAGCTCCTCGTTGCCGGTGTAAACGGCTTTTGTCAGGATCCCCAGTTTGCCCGCAACAGTACTGTCAGGCTCTATATGGGCCTTGATAATTTCAATGCTTTGGCGGGAATACTCGGCGTTCCGCTTGTCAATATCGTCTTCCATAGGATCAACCGAACGGAGATCGTCCCGTATATCCTCAAGCATGGATACAAGCCGTTTCCGGCAGTCCTCCCTGGTGGTCTGAAGTATTCTGAGGTATTTGCCCGCGCTTTCGTTAAGCCACGCTTCATCGCCAAGCAGCGCCGCGACTTGCCTGAAAATACTCTGGCGGTAGCGGGAAACATTGTCCGATGTTTTGAGACGTTTATAAGCCTTGTCCAGAACCTCCCCGGCATAGAGGTCGTAGTGTTCGTGCAGAACCTCGCTGGCCCTGGACCGCACCTCTTCGGCGTTCAGCGCGTCGTAATAGCCCTTGATACTCTGGGATAACACTTTGAGGGAATCGATAAGGGCTCGGGCCTCTTCCCGCGCGTTGAGAACCATGAAGTGGCCGTTCTCCTTTACCGTCTCTCCGCAGAGTGAAGAATAGACATTTACCACATGGCTTTCGTATTCGGTTTTGAGCCCTTCGTCAACTTTCACGAGAGATTCAAAAAAAGGCTTGCCCCAGGGGGTGATATTGACGACCCGGGTAAAATCCGCAAGCGTTTCCTCCCCAAGCCAGCCGGCGCTGATGAGCCTGCGCAGAAACCGGTTCGCCGCGTCGCGCTCGTCAAACAACCGGCCCCCTCCGGGCGCGCCTGCGCCGGCAGCGCCGCTGTTCCCGACTTCCTTTGAAGCCAGCGTTGTGCTGTCTCCGAAATCCAGCTCCCCGGCGCTTTGTTTGTCTTCAGCGATCCGCGGACCCGCCCCGGCGGCGCGGGTTTCACTATCCCCTTCAGCGTCCCCTTCGCCTTCGTCCGCCAGCGCGTCCCTGTGGAGCGTCAGATAGGCCGTAAATTCGCGGATCACCAGTTCCCGTTCAAGCCCCCTGGTGTTCTCCTGGAAAAGCCGGTAGTAAAGCACCAGCAGCGCCGCATAGTGCTGCTTGTTCACCCATGCCAGGGGAGAGAAAAAATTATCCGGCAATACGGAAAAAACACCTGACCCTGGAGACATTGTTTTACGGTAGGGGAAGCAATTTGCTTTGTCAAGAGGAAAAAGGGGGGTTAGGGGGCGAAACGCATATAAATAGCAGATAAAACACGGTTCATCTGCTATTTCCGGTTACCGGTCTTTAGTTCGGCGTAACCCGGGTTGTCAGGCACAATTTGACCAGGTGCACCCGCCGGTCGCCATGTACACCGGCAAGACGCTGGTTTACCGGATCAACGTACAGGTCCATGCCTTCCAGGGGCAGCGCGCCCAGAAGAATGTCGCCCGCGTTGGGTATAACCACCGCCTGTAAGCTGATATCGCGGTCTCTCCAGCGGATTTCTACCGGTTCGGTCAGACCGTAGTCTGTGGTAGAGCCGTCCGCGAGACTGGACTCTACCGTTTTCACGATAGCAAGCCCCAGCTTTTGCCTAATCTCCTCGTTAATAATCAGCGTCCATGCCCCGGTGTCGGGCATGGCGTCCACCGTAAGGGAACGAATCTTTGTGCCCGGAATAAGTCCGTTTCGCGCGTTAATGATGTCCACGGCATTGGCCAGGGTAATTTCTTCCGTAAAGGTTCCCATACATGCTCCTGTCTTCAGTATACTGCCAAAAGCCCCCAACGGACAATCGGCGCATGGCGTTCCGGGCTCGCTTCATGGCGCGCAAAAAAAGGCGGGCTCCCCCGAAAGACCTGCCGGTCAAAAAGACCCGGGGTCCTGGGACAGCCCGCCTGAGCGCGCGCCCTGTTACCGGGCGCATACGCCGTTTGCGGTGAAGCCGGTTACTCTGCCGGCTCCGGTTCGTTTACGGTGATAGTACCGGCTATCGTGCCGCTACCGCCGATGGTCCCGGCGTCCAGGTTGTTGATGGTTCCGCTGCCGTCAATGGCCCCCTCGTTGGTTATGGTCCCGCTGTTGTTGATAGTCCCATCGTGGGTCAGGGTTTTGGCCGTGGGAACGGTTAGGGTATCGCCTGCCGTAATCCCCAGGGTCTTGCCCGAAGGAATCGTAAGATCCTGCTGTAACTCAACGCTGCCGTACATCGTACCGGCGTTGCCGTTAAAGACGATAGCCTGGGTCGCG
>JAITEW010000097.1 GCA_031281855.1 Treponema sp. | reverse complement strand
AACAACCACACCGGGGAATTCAACGCCACGTATTTCGGTTTCGACCCGGATGTTAAGCCCGAAGAAGTCAAGCAGCGGCTCAGGGATTACGAAAAAGGGGATACCAGGATCACCGAACTGTCCCGGGCCTACAGGGTGGAACTGGGGACCGGATGGTATACCCCCGCTGGGGTGGTCCACGCGCCGGCGTCGGTTCTGACCTACGAACCCCAGTGGAATTCCGATGTCAACTCGGTCCAGGAGAACGTGGTTTCAGGGGAAATCTACCCGCGGAATTTCCTGGTTGACGAATGTCCTGAGGACAAAAAAAACGATATCGATTATATCTTCAGCCTCCTGGACTGGGAGAAGAACATCGACCCCAATTACCGCAAGCACTACTACAGGCCCCCTGTGACGGCTGCGTCCAACAAGGCTTACACGGAAAAATGGGTGTCGTACGCCAACGATTACTTCGGTGCAAAAGAACTTACCCTTGAGCCCGGTGAGAAGGCAGTAATAAAAGACGGCGCCGCTTACGGCGTCATCTGCGTCCAGGGCCGGGGGGCTTTCGGGAAATTCATCTGCGAGGCCCCAACGCTGCTGCGCTTCGGGCAGCAGAGCACCGATGAGTTTTTTGTCTCCGAACCTGCGGCGAAGCAGGGAATCAGCATAGTCAACCAGAGCCCTGTGGAGCCCCTGGTGCTGCTTAAACACTTCGGGCCGAATCATCCTGATATGCCCAAAGCCGTACCTGACGAAGCGCGGTAACACCCGGCAAAGAAGGCAATAAAGAAGGCGGTATGGAACAATACGTTCTTGGAATCGACAACGGCGGCACGGTCATAAAGGCGGCCCTTTTCAGCCTTGACGGAAAGGAAACCGCTTCAGCGTCCTGTCAGACGAAGCTGCTCACCCCTAAGCCGGGTTATACCGAACGGGACATGGACGAACTATGGGAACAGAACTGCGCCTGTATACGGCAGGTCCTTTCCGTTTCAGGGATAAAAGGCGAAGCAGTTGCGGGAGTCGGGGTATGCGGCCACGGCAAGGGCCTGTACCCTTGGGGGAAGAACGGAAGGCCCGTAAAAAACGGAATTATTTCCACCGATAACCGGGCCTGGCAGTACCCTGAAAAATGGAAGGCGGACGGAACCTTCGACGCCCTCTACCCCAGGCTCTGCCAGCAGATCATGGCCTGCCAGCCTGTGTCCATCCTGGCATGGATGAAGGATCATGACCGGGCAGCGTACGATTCAATCCGGTGGGTTTTTTCCGTTACCGATTACATCCGGTTCCGGCTGACCGGCGAGGCGTACAGCGAAGCTACCAACATTTCAGGTTCCGGGCTCTTCAATGTCAGGGATGTCAAAATTGAAGAAGACATGCTTGATGCGTTTGGCATCGGGGAGGCTTTTGCCATGATCCCGCCTGTCAGGTATTCAGGCGACCTTTGCGGGAAAATCAACGCCGAAGCCGCGGCGCTCACAGGGCTCCCTGAAGGAACCGGCGTAGCCGGGGGCATGTTTGACATCGACGCCTGCGCCATAGCCATGTCGATCACGGAACCCGGGCAGCTCTGTACGATCACCGGCACCTGGAGCATCAACGAATGTATCGCCCCGGAACCGGTAACAGGAACCTGCATCGCCATGAATTCCCTCTACGCGATTCCGGGCTGGTACCTACTTGAGGAATCAAGCGCCACAGGCGTAGGGAACCTGGAATGGCTTATACGGAATATTTTTGAACATGAACAAATCCCGGAAGGGAAAAAACTGTACGCTTATCTTGATGAAAAAGCCGCGCAGATCCCTGAATCCTGCGACGTCTATTTCCTCCCTTTCCTTTACGGATCAAACCGCCATCCCCTTGGCAAAGCGAGCTTTATCGGTTTGACGAGCTACCATTCGAAGTACCACATGCTCAGAGCCCTTTACGAAGGCGCGGCGTTTTCCGCCAAACACCACATCGACAAGCTCCTCTCGGTAAGGGAGAAGCCCGGGGCAATACGCCTCGCCGGAGGGGCAGCCAACTCCACCCTGTGGGTGCAGATCTACGCCGATATCCTGGAACTCCCTGTTGAGACCGTAAAGGCCGTTAAGGAACTTGGGGCTCAGGGCGCAGGCATGGCGGCGGCGGTATCTGCGGGGCTTTTCCGCGATTACCGGGAAGCCGCTGCGGCAATGGTAAGGATCACGGAGCCTGTGGAACCCGATGCCGCGAAGTTCCCGGTATACCGCAAAAAATACGCAGCATACGAAGCTATCTGCGCCGCTCTCGACCAGGTCTGGAACCGTTTCGAGGTCTAAGCGTCCAGTATGAAGCCTTACCAGTTGGGCCTTTACGAAAAAAGCATGCCCGGGAACTTAAGCATTCCGGAAAAACTTGTTGAAACAGCCGCGGCAGGCTACGACTACCTGGAACTCTCGATTGACGAAACCGATGAAAAGCTCTCCCGCCTTGCCTGGGGGCAGGAGGAAATCAACGCCCTGAACCTGGCTATGGAAACGAGCGGCGTTTTTATCAAATCCTTCTGCTTAAGCGCCCAGCGCCGTTTTCCCCTTGGAGACCCGGACCCTGAAACACGCAAGAGAAGCCTTTCCGTTATAGAACAGGCTGTCGTTCTGGCCTCCCGTCTGGGGGTGCGGATCATACAGATCCCGGGCTATGATGTTTATTATAAACCTTCGACCGAAGAAACGAAAAATCTCTTTGCAGAGAACCTTGAAACCTCGGTGGGCATAGCTGCCCGGGAAGGGATCGTCATCGCCTTCGAAACCATGGAAACGCCGTTTATCGATACTGTAGAGAAAGCGGCGCGCTGGGTCTGCCGGTTTCCGTCCCCTTACCTCCAGATATACCCTGATACGGGAAACATAACCAACGCGGCTCTTGAATATGGAACCAAAATACAGGATGATCTGGAAAAAGGAACCGGGCATCTGGCGGCGCTTCACCTCAAGGAGTCAAAGCCCGGCGTGTACCGGGAAGTTCCGTACAAAGAGGGGCATGTGGATTTTGCCGAAGCGGCGCAAAGCGCCTGGAACCTGGGGGTGCGGCTCTATGTCGCCGAGTTCTGGTATTCCGCAGCAGGGCCCTGGCAGGAAATTTTACGGAAGAACAACCGGTTCCTGAGAGAAATTCTGGATACAGCAGCAGGCGGCAAACAAGATGGTCACCATTCATGATGTGGCAAAACGGGCGGGGGTATCCATTTCCACCGTATCCAATGTTATCAACAAAAATAAATTCGTAAGCGAAGATCTGATCCGGAGGGTGAACGCGGCGGTAGAAGAATTAAAGTACACCGCCAATCCTATCGCCCGGAAGATGAAGATCAAATATACCAAAACCATAGGGGTCATAACAGCGGACCTCTGCGGGCTCTTTTACCCTTACGTCCTCAAAGGCATGTATGATGTCCTGACCACCAGGGGATACAGGCTCATTATCATGGACAACGAAGGCGGCTACGACAGCCTGGGAAGCATTAAAAAATTCCAGGAGAGCATTACCGGGCTCATTCAGGACCGGATGGACGGCATCGTATTCGCCTCTACGATTCCTGAAGAAATCGAAGCCGGGATCATCCGGGACGCCATGAACCACCCTTCGTTCCGGAAAAACACCGCTTTCGTGTGCATCGAAAAGAACCTGGGCAAATACGGCGTGGATTCGGTTTACGCCGATTCCGAAACAGGCGCCGAAATGGCGGCGTCACATCTCATCGAAACAGGGTGCCGGAAAATTTGCCATATTACAGGGCCCCTTTTTGTTACCATCGCCCAGGACCGCATCAGGGGATACCGGAACATCATGAAGAAACACCGCCTCGAAGTGGACGACGAGCGGATGATCGCCCATGGCGACTACACCCACAAAAGCGGTTACATTGCTATGAAGAAGCTGCTCCGGAAGACGCCGGACCTTGACGGGGTTTTTGTGGCCAATGATCAGATGTCGGTAGGCGCGATGAAAGCCCTTTCCGAGGCAGGCAGGCGCATCCCCGAAGATGTCAGGGTTATCGGCTACGACGATGTATTCATCGCCAGCGTCCTGGAACCGTCGCTTTCGACAATTCACGTCCAGAAATACCGTATGGGGAAAAACGCCGCAGAACTCCTCCTTTCCCAGATTGAAGAAAAAAAAGATTTCCCTTCCCAGGGAACGGAAATAGCGCTGGAGCCCAAGCTCGTTGTACGGCGGTCCACCGTGAAAGAGGCCCCTAACGACTGGATCCTCATTGACTGGTAGCAGGGGAGCGGGGGAAAGCGGGCAACGGATAACAATAAGCGCCAAAAACGTGCCTGGCGCTATATGATGATTTCCCGTCCGGTTCGTAGTATTTCTTTTACAAAAGGATTGTCGTTCTCCAGTTCTGATAACGGAAAAGCGCGGGGTTTCCTTTGGCATAAGAGCCGTACAAGTACACCTTGTCTATGGGCATGGCCTTTTTTACATCTGCGATATATCCTTCTATGCTGTTTCTGACGGCTTCAAAGTCAGCAGCCATGAAAAAACCTCCCTTCCGGCGCACCGGGCCGTAGGCCCGGCGGGAGGCTTCCGTCCTTACGCCCTCCGGTTCCAGCCGCGCCTGCGGGCGGCCTCCGCCTCCGGCCGGCGGACTACAGCCTTATGATGACGCGGAACTCAGGGGCACACAACACGGAAACCAGTACCGCTGCCCCTATTGGAGGGGGTGCTGTTAATCCGGAAGGCGACCGTGCAGTCGGAAGCGAAATTGTTCCAGCTACCGCCCCGGACCATCGGGTT
>JAITEW010000090.1 GCA_031281855.1 Treponema sp. | reverse complement strand
CCGAAGACCAGGTAATGGAAGCGGCCCTTGAAGGCGGCGCCGAGGACGTGGTTACTTCGGACGGGATCATCGAGGTAAGCGCGGCGCCGGACGATTTTGAATCTGTCGTCAAGGACCTGGAAAGCAAATCATTCGAGACCACCAGCGCAGAGATCAGCATGATCCCTGAAGCGCCGGTTACGCTGGATAACGATGCTACCGGCAAGGTCCTCAAGCTCGTTGAAAGACTGGAAGAAAACGAAGACGTTCAGAACGTCTATTCCAACATCAATATCCCTGACGGGTTCGAGGCCGAGTGAGCGGTTTTTGCTGAACAAAGCGGTGCGGCGCATCATCGGCGTGGACCCCGGGCTTGCGTCTACCGGTTGGGGGATAGTGGATTACGCGGACAATACGCTCCGCTACATAGCCCATGGCTGCATAGAAACCAAGGCGGACCGTCCCAGGGCGGAACGTCTTTTTTTTATCCATCAGTCTTTTTGCGGTATCCTCGAAACCTATAAGCCCTGCGAATCGGCTATCGAAAACCTCTATTTTGGGCGGAATGTTTCCAGCGCTATGGCGGTAGGAGAGGCCCGGGGGGTTCTTTGCATGACATTGGCCCTAAAGGGAATCCCTGTGCTGGAGCTTACCCCGAATGCCATCAAGAAGGCGGTAGTCGGGGAAAGCTCTGCGGACAAGTTCCAGATCCAGGAGATGGTCCGCTTCCTCCTGGGGCTCCCGGAAATCCCCAAACCCGATCACGCCGCCGACGCTCTGGGAGCGGCGGTCTGCGCCGCCCATAGCAAGGCGTTCTAGTCCAAAGCGCCCGGGGCTGTCTATTCAGGGGCCTGTATTTTTTTTATACTCAAGCTATGAACCAGGATATTTCTATAGAAAAGTGCGGTTCCCTCCGCAAAGCTTTTCTGGGCAGCAGAGAGAATATTTTACGCATGAACAGCGTAACAAAATCGGGTATAGACGGCGCGGCGCTTGCCTACCAGGGGCAGGTAAATACTCCCAATGTGTTTTCCTACGAACTCAAAACCGGGGAAATCACCGCCCAAAACGCCTCGGGCAGGTGCTGGCTTTTTGCCGCGGCTAACCTGATGCGTCTTGAGGTGATGCGAAAATGCGAGCTTGACGATTTCGAGATATCCCAGGCGTATCTTTTTTTCTGGGACAAATTCGAGAGAGCCAATTTTTTCCTGAACTCTATCCTGGACACCCTGGACGAGCCGCAGGACAGCCGGCTTTTGGCCTGGCTCCTTGGGACTTCCTTTTCCGACGGCGGCCAGTGGGACATGGTGATGGCTTTGGTTGAAAAGCACGGCGTAGTTCCCAAGACCGTGATGCCCGAGTCCTTTCACTCCGGCGCGAGCCAGCGGATCAATAAATTCCTCACCCTGAAAGCCCGGGAATACGCCAGGGATCTGCGGGAGGCCCGGAAAGCCGGTCTGAGCCGGGAAGCCCTTTTTGCGAAGAAAGACGCCATGCTGGAAACTATTTACCGGATGCTCTGCATCGCATTCGGAGTTCCGCCTGAACGTTTCGACTTTGAATGCCGGGGCCGGGAAGGGAAAGAAGAAGGAGAGGCTGGCGGCCAAAGCGTTAACCGCGGCAGGTTTACCAGGGACCTCAATATTACGCCGCTGGAATTTTACCATAACTATGTAGGCCGGAAATTCGAGAACTATGTAAGTCTTATCAATTCCCCTACTGCCGACAAGGCCTTCTATGACACCTTTACGGTGGCGTATCTGGGCAATGTTGCAGGCGGGAGGCCGGTGCACTACCTCAACCTGCCGGTGGAAAACCTGAAACGGGCTGCCCTGGCCCAGCTTACTTCCGGCGAAGCGGTCTGGTTCGGTACCGACGTGCACCAGATGCTCGACGTGGAACACGGCCTTATGGGCATGGATACCTACGACTTTGAAAACCTCTTCGGCACGCCTTTCCCGCTGGACAAGGCGTCGCGTCTGGATTACGGCGAAAGCCTCATGACCCATGCTATGGTATTCACAGGGGTTAATGTGGTGGACGGCAAACCCAACCGCTGGAAAGTGGAAAACAGTTGGGGCGACAAACGGGGCGAAAAAGGCTGGTTCCGCATGTCGGACGACTGGTTCAGCGAATACGTCTATCAGGTGGTAGTGGACAAAAAGTACCTTACCGGTGAGGAGCTGAAAGCCCTGGAAAAGAAACCTGTTGTGCTAAAACCCTGGGACCCTATGGGATCTTTGGCTTAAGGGGTTTTTGTGAACAACGAAAGCTGCTGTCCGGCATCACTCGCTGGACAGCTTTGGTTTTGAGTTTTTATTTCTTCACTATCACGTCGGTGAACATAATCCAGCCGTTTGCGTCATATTTCACATTCGTCACCGTCTCGTCCCGGAAAACAAAGGGCTGTACCAGGTAGAAAAGGGGAATGATTCCCGCATCCTGCTGGATTAGAATACGTTCCGCTTCGTGGAGTAGTCGGATGCGTTCCGTGTTATCAATAGTACGGAGCGATTTATTATAGGCTTCGGTAAAAGCAGGATTCTCGTACCGGCCTGCGTTAATGAGGTTTCCAGGAGCAAAAATGGAAAGCATGTTGCTGACATCGAAGTAATCGGCGCCCCAGTTCTGGGTAGTGATGTCAAATTTACCCTCGTCCCGCAGGGGCGTCATTGTCGCTGCTTCCAGAGGTGTAAGGGTTACATTGATTCCCAGGTTCTCCTTCCAAATGGACTGAAGATACTCAAGTACCGTGGTATTGTCGGGGTTAGTGGGGTAGGGGATTTCCAGGACCGGAAAGCCCTGTCCATTGGGATAGCCCGCCTGAGCCAGAAGATTTTTCGCTTCCGTTATGTTGTAATCCACCAGAACCGGGCTTTCAGAGAGAAAATCTTTTCCAGGAGCGCTACCCGGGAAACCCCGTCCACTAAAGGTAGTACCTGCAATACGAGTGTTGTTCAGCAGCGTTTCAGCCAGGTATTTCCGGTCAAAGGACAAAGACAACGCCCGCCGTATCCGGGCATCGCTTAAAGGCGATTTCTGAGTGTTTACCAGGAGAAAACCTGAACCAAGCCGGGGCACAGAATGGTAAAATCCCCGGCTGTTCAGGGTCCTTACTTCCTCTGAGGGGAAACTGATGAGAAGATCAACCTGATTGGTGTTAAACAGTGCAAGCTGGGTGTTGGTATCATCTACCAGTTTCACTACTAAACGATCCAGCTTGTTGTTAGCGGCGTCCCAGTAAGCGGTGTTTTTTTCTAACACAATTTCCTGTTCCTCGTCACAGAACACCAGCTTCATAGGCCCGTTAGTAATGGATTTCGAAGCGTCCCATGCCCAGTACCCGGTACCATCCTCAGTAATCGCATCGGACCTGAGGGGATAGAATGTAGAATAGCAGAGAAGGGCGTCGAAAAAAGAACACACGTTTTCCAGTTTGATTTCCAGCGTATAGTCATCTACGGCTCTGACGCCTAACTGATCCACAGGAAGTTTCCCTTCCGCAATAGCCAGGCCGTTTTTGAGGAATTGGCCGTAATCTTTCATGTAAGTAGTCCCGATTGCAGGATCTACGAGACGTTTAAGACTGTACACATAATCCTTGGCAGTAACGGCTTTGCCATCGCTCCATTTGGCATCTTGCCGGAGTTTGAAAGTCCAGGTAAGACCGTCTGGGGACTGGGTTACCCCTGTAGCGCCGGCAAAATCGAACCCGCTTTCAGTGTACCTGTACAGGCCTTCATACATCAGCCGCAGCAAGAGGGAGCCGGTAGTACCGGCGTTCCAGTGGGGATCAAGGTTCGGTCTGATTCCGAAGGCCATGTTCAGTTCATTTCCTACTTTCGTCCTTTCCGATGATGGCTGCTGCCCTCCCCGGGCAAAAACCAGGGAACTGCCCAGAAACACAACAAAAACCAGAAATAGCAATTTTTTCATTTTCTTCCTCCATACAAAGATATATTACAATTAGAAAACTCTAATATAGTCAACAGAATACATTGCTAGAGATTTTGAAGTCAATAGGACGGGAATCCCCGCCGGTCAATTACGGACTAGTCCATATACTCTGGCAATTGACAGTAAAACCTGATAGGGATTACAGTGAAGTATGTTCCGTTATGCTTTTAAGCGCCTAATCACGTCTCTGGTAACCCTTTTTTTGGTGGTTTCGTTGACGTTTTTTCTGATGCAGGCGGTACCGGGAGGGCCTTTTCTGGGCGATGCGGTAAATCCCGAGGTTACCCAGCGGCTTCTGGCAAAATACGGCTATGACAAGCCTCTGGGAGAACAGTATATCCGGTATATGCGGGATTTGTTCACAGGGGATCTCGGGTATTCAATGGTTGACAAAGCGGGGATTTCGGTAAATTCCATTATTGCTAAATATTTCCCCATTTCTTTTAAGCTGGGCATGTTGGCCTTGGCTATCGCTATAAGTCTTGGCATTCCGTTGGGGCTCCTGGCGGCGGTTAAGCATAATTCCCTTTACGACAGATTTTTCATTTTTTTTGCTTCCTTTTTGGTTTCTGTTCCCAGTTTTATAATGACTGTGGCCCTGATGCTGATCTTTGGCATGTGGCTTCAGATTTTGCCTGTAGCCTATCTTTCGGGCTGGACTTCATATATTATGCCTGTATTCGGAATGGCGATTTATCCTATGTTCCACCTTGCGCGCCTTACCCGGACTACTATGCTGGATGTAACCAATCAGGACTATATCAGAACCGCCAGGGCCAAAGGACTCTCTACCTTTAAGGTAATGTTCAAGCACGCCCTCAGGAACGCGCTGATCCCGGTGATTACCGCCTTGGGTCCCATGATTGCCGGGATTCTGACAGGTTCCTTTGTTGTGGAAAAGGTCTTTGCCATTGCGGGGATTGGCAAATATTTTATTTCATCTATTGGTTCCCGGGATTATCCTCTTATAATGGGGACAACCATATTCTTCGCGGTGCTTCTTATCGCCTGTAATTACGTGGTGGATCTGATATATGGCGTTATCGATCCCAGAATTAAACTGTAAACCCGACGGTCCAAAGGAGAGGTTATGGATTTTACGCCGGATACGGAATTGCTTGAATCATACGGGATTTCCCGGGAAGACCTCCTGCCCGCAGGGGCTGAGGCAAAAGAATCAATAGATCTGATGCGTCCTTCGGTTTCTTATTGGAAGGATGCTTTTCGGCGTTTTACCCGTAACAAGCTGGCTATCTTCATGTTCTGCCTGCTCCTGGTCATAATTCTTATGGCAATTTTCGGCCCGGTGTTTTCTCCTTATTCATATTCGGATCAGTCCCGGGATGAAGTGAGAGCCGGACCTTCGCTATCCCATCCTTTAGGCACAGACAAGCTGGGCAGGGATATTTTTGTCCGGGTGATGTTCGGAACCAGGATTTCTCTTCTGGTTGGTTTTGTGACCATGATTCTGGTAGGTATTGTCGGCATTCTTTATGGGGGTATCTCTGCCTATGCGGGAGGCTGGTGTGACAATATTATGATGCGTATTGTGGATCTCCTCATGGCAATCCCTACTATTCTGGTGAT
>JAITEW010000082.1 GCA_031281855.1 Treponema sp. | reverse complement strand
CAGCGTTCTTCACCGCAGTACGCCAGGGGGGGAAGGTCCCTATCGACATCTACGACATGGCATCATGGATGAGCGTCTCATGCCTTTCGGAAGACTCTATCGCAATGGGCGGCGCTCCGGTAGCCATACCGGACTTTACCAACGGCAAGTGGATTACCAGGGAAACGCCTGAAGGGTGGTAAAGCCTTTTATTTATCCTCCTTAAGGTTTATACTGATAAATAAGAAAATTTCCCTATATCCACAAAAGGAGACAGTTATGGATTTTGTAAAAGAAATGAAGGCGAAAGCTAAATCGCTGCAGAAAAAGCTGGTGCTGCCTGAAGGGACCGAACCCAGGACAGTAAGAGCCGCGCGGATACTCGTTAATGACGGGCTTGCGGCTTCGGTAACCCTTCTCGGGAAGGAATCTGAGGTACAGAAAATAGCGTCCCAAGAAGGGGTAGACCTGGAAGGGATCACGATTATCAACCCCGAGATTTCCCATAACGCCGGTGCATACGCCAATGAATACTACGAATTGCGGAAGCATAAGGGCATGACTCCGGAACAGGCCAAAATCGATATTACCGCTCCCCTGCGCTGGGGGGCTATGATGGTGCGCCTGGGAGAAGCCGACGCCATGGTAGGGGGGGCGGAAAACACCACTGCCGATGTACTCCGTGCGGGGCTGGCCATTATCGGGACTGTCCCGGGTTCCAAGACCGCGTCGTCCTGTTTCGTGATGCAGACTACCGATCCTTCCTGGGGCGTCGATGGGGCTCTCATTTTTTCAGACTGCGCTGTTGTGCCGGACCCCACTGCGGAACAATTGGCGGAAATCGCCCAGTCCGCGGCCCAGTCCTGCAGGGAGTTCCTGGGCGCAGAGCCCGCAGTGGCGCTTCTCTCGTTCTCTACCAAAGGTTCCGGCGGGGATCACCAGAATGTGAAAAAAGTCCAGGAAGCTCTGGCGCTGCTCAAGGCTAAGGCGCCTGGCCTTCTGGCAGACGGGGAACTCCAGGCCGACGCGGCCCTGGTTCCTTCGGTAACAGACAAGAAAGCGCCTGGCAGTCCTGTGAGGGGCAAGGTGAACACCCTGGTTTTCCCGGACCTTGGGGCAGGGAACATCGGCTACAAACTGGTTCAACGCCTGGGCAAGGCCGAAGCGTTCGGCCCCTTCCTCCAGGGCTTTGCCAAACCCCTGAGCGATCTTTCACGGGGCGCTTCTGTGGAAGACATCGTAGTTACCTGCGTAGTAACCCTTTCACGGGCAAAGTAAGTATATAGCCACGAAGCCCGCAAGCGCCGCCCCGGCAGGGGATGATCCCCAAGGGAGGTCCCTGGCAAAACGAGGCGTCCAGGGCCTGAAAAAACTCTCGCTGGCAATAGAGGCAGGGAAAAACCGGGATTACCTCCAGGCGGTCCGGATCCTGGAGGAGCTTATCTCCGAATCCGACCCTCCTCCTGAGGCGTGGCTGCTGTTAGGGCGTTCGTTCCATGCCCTGAACGAGTATTCCCGGGCCCTTGCGGCCTTTAACGACTACCTCAAACAGCGGCCCCTGTCGAGCCAGGGCTATCTTTTTGCAGGCCGCACCTACCTTACCCTGGGCATGCCCTACAAGGCGGTTCCGTTCCTGAGAAAATCCCTGGAACACAATCCACGGGACTATCACGCTATGGCCCTCCTGGGCATGGCGTACCTGAAATCCAAACATTCCCAGGCTGCTGTTGATATGCTCCAAAAAGCGGTGGAAACTGCGCCGCAGGACAAGCGCGTTTACCGCGCCTATCTGAACGCCCTGCTTGTCCGGGGGATACGGCTCTGCAGGCTTGAGGAATACGGCCTGGGCGTCCAAATGCTCCGTTTCGTCCTGGAAAACGGGAAAGGGGCCGGGGGATCCATGGACAGCCCCCTGGTCCGCCTGGTACTGGGAAGGGCCTGCCGGGAAACGGGCAGACTGGAAGAAGCGCTGGAACACTATACAAAAGCCCTGCGGTTCGCCCCCGGGGACCGCCGTATCCGCTGGTCGCGGGCTTCCATCCTCATGGCGCTGGGTAAAACCGATGAGGCGCGCAGGGAAATCGACAGGATCAGGGCCAAAGAACCCGGGGTGCCGAAACTTCCCTGGAACAGCGAACTGGTGGACCTTTTCATGATCCGTTCCTTCATGGACGCCAGGGAATGGCGCAGGGCCGCCGAAGCCTGCCGGGACTGGCTCAAGTCCCACAGGCCCCCTCCCCTTCCCGGCAGGGAGGGTTCAGAAAATCAGCCTGGGACCGCTATGATCCACGCTCTCTGCGCCGAGGCCCTGCGGAATCTCAGGGACTTTAAGGCGGCCCACAACCACCTGCTCCGGGCGCTGGAAGAAGAGCCTGAAGAAACCGAGTTCTGGTACGCTGATATTATGGTTTCCTGGGAAGGGAAGGACTGGGCCGCACTAAAAAAAGCCCTCAGAGAGGCGGCAGCCCGCAACGGGGACCAGGATCTGATAAAGCGGTTTTCCATTCTTCTTGAGATCAATACTTCAGAGGACCCAAAGAAAAACCTCGCGCTTCTCCAGGAAGCGGTCCGGACCCTGGGGCCTGAGCCGGAGCTTATGTACGCGCTGGGTGAAACCTATCTTGCACTGGGGCTTTTGGAGCAGGCCCGGAGCTGGTTCCGCAAGACCATCAGCATCAAAACCGGTCATGAAGAAGCCTGGCTGGGGGAAATCGCGGCACTTGAAGCCCTGGCATCGGAAAACGGCGGCATCCCAGAAGGGGAGCTGGGGAAAGCCTACAGCGCCTATCTGGAACGCTGGCCCGATAACTTCAGCATACGCCGGGAACAGGCGCTTTACCTGGTCAGGACCTGCGAATACCCCGAAGCCGCCAAAGAACTGGAGAAACTCCTGGTCCGGGAACCTGCAAACCCCAGCCTGCGGCGGGTCCTGGCCTACGTTTACCGCAAAACCGGACGGTACCGGGACGCCGCTGTTTTCCTCAAGGCCCTGCTCAGGGAAAAGCCCAGAGACCTGGAACTGCTCCTGGAATACTCAGGCTGCCTGGAACGGGCCGGAGCGGTGCGTTACGCCGTTGCGGTGCTGGAAAAAGCCTTTGAACTCTTTGACAGATCCGCGGAAATCTGCCTGGCCCTGGGGATACTCAGTTTCAGGCAAAAAAAAGTTGAAAAAGCCTTTGATTATCTCCGGGAAGCGGCGGCTCTTAACACCAAAGATCCCAGGCCTTATGAGTGGATGGCGGTTATTGCCCGGAAAAACGGGGACCCAGGCGGCGGAAAGGACTACGATAAAGAGGCTCAGAAAAGAAAAAAGCAAAAAAAATCATGATATTCGGGAATACCTGTTGCCGAATTCTGAAAAAAAGCATAAAATCAAGATAGATTAAGCTTGTTCAAAACCGGTTAGTTTTGGAACAGCTTTATATACCATAGTAAACGTGTAATACGTCAATGTGATTAAGGAGGATAAAGATGGCAATAAAAGCGATGGACCTGTTCGAGGCGTTTGCCCAGAATAAGCTGCCTAAGGATAAAGCGTATATCGTTTCATCGTTCATTAACGGAAATACCGGTTATGCTATATATGAGGTGATCTGCTATTCCGGGGTCAAGGCAATTTACCCCGATGGTTCAGGGCTCACCTTCCAGTCCCAGGGCAAGAAACTGTACCTGCTCATTGAACCCGCGTCTTATCCCCATAAGGGGACAGAGCCGTACCTGCGGGACAAGATGGAGCAGATTCCCCTCAGGTTCAAGGAAGTGGATACATTGACCACTAAAAACCAGATCAAGATCCATATAGCCAAGAAGCCCAACGATTCCCTGTCGTCCTTCACAGTTGCCAAGCCTACGGGTTTCAATGTTACCTTCCTGTTTTTTGACAACTCCGACATCTACGAGACATTGGCCAAATTTTTCGAGTCATCTTTTAACAAAGACGGCAGGGTCCCCCAGGCGGACGCCCGGACAGCGGCAAAAAAAACCGCAAAGACTATCGAAGAGACAATGGCCTTCAGGGCGGACTTCGGAGAATAGCGCGTTTTCGATGGGGCTAAGCCCCTCATGCCGCCCTACAGCGGCATACGGTTATTTTTCCCCTGTTATTGAGATATACTGTTCTTATGTCCCTGAACTGGAAAGAAATAAACCTCATCCTCGAAGAACTGGACCTGGAGGGTTGCCAGATTCAGAAAGCCGTACAGAGCGCGTTCGACGTGCTCTGCCTCAAGCTCTATGGCAGAAACGGCGCAAAGGCCCTGCTTATCAGCCTGAGCCCAGGGGGGTGCAGGCTCCACGAGACCTTCGCGGCTGTTCCAAAAACCGACAAGCCCCTGCGGTTTGCGGAATTCCTCAATTCACGTATTGTAAACAGCCGCATTGAAGAGGCGGTCCAGCTTGGGGACAACCGTATCGTCAGGCTTTCGGTACTGCTTGGAGAGAACCGTTACTTCATTTATATACGGCTTTGGTCCAACGCGGCTAATGTAATCGTCACTGACAGCGAAGGGACAGTGCAGGACGCCATGCGCCGGCTGCCCAGAAAAGGGGAAGTTTCAGGAGGGGGCTATAAGCCTGAGTTTCTTGCAACGGATGAAAAAGCAGGACAGGGCGAAAAGCCTCAGCAGGAATACCGGATCAGGGAGTTCCCGGACGATTTTCTGGCGGAGCTTCCCCAGGGAGCCTCTTTCAACGAGAAAATAGACGCCTTTTACCGCCAACAGGGAGGAAGCCTTTCGCTGGAGAACCTGCGTGAACAGGCAAAGCGGAATTATGAAGGGGCGATAGGAAGGCTGAAAGCTTCGCTTGAAAAGCTGAAGAAAAAAGAAGCGGACTACGCTGCCGGGGACCGTTTCCGCGAATACGGGGACATTATCCTTGCAAACCTGGCGCGTATCAGCGAAGGGGACCAGTGGCTTGAGGCTGAGAATTTTTACGCCTCAGGGACCATCAGAATCAGGCTGGATCCCGGGAAGAGCCCGGCGGCGGCAGCGGAAGACTACTACGAGCAGTACCGGAAAGCCAAGAGCGGTCTTGAGGAAATAAGGACCGAAATCGAAGCGGGCGAAAGGGAACTTGCGGAACTTGAAAAGACCCTGGCCGCGCTTCTTGAGGAAGCCAACCCCCTGGTCCTTAACAAGCTACTCAGATCCAAAGGCAGGCAGGTTCCTTCTGCGAAGAAAGAAGACTCAAAACGTCCGGGGCTTTCGTTCCGGCGCAAGGACTGGCTCATCATTGTAGGCAGAGACGCCGCGGAAAACGACGCCCTGCTGCGGAGGCATGTCAAGGGAAACGACCTGTGGCTCCATGCCAGGGATTACCCGGGTTCCTATGTATTCATAAAACAGCGGGCAGGCAAAACCGTACCTCTGGACATACTCCTTGACGCCGGCAATCTGGCTATCTTCTATTCCAAAGGCAGGAACAACGGCGAAGGCAACCTGTTCTACACTCCGGTAAAGTACCTCCGCCGGGCCAAAGACGGACCCAAAGGGCTGGTAATCCCGACACAGGAAAAGAACCTCCATGTAAAGGTGGAAAGCGCCAGGCTCAGGGAACTGGAAGCATGCAAAGTCGATCTGCGCTAAACCTGACCCGCATTACACGCTGACAGTCC
>JAITEW010000358.1 GCA_031281855.1 Treponema sp. | reverse complement strand
CCCCCGGGCTATTCACCCGGTATATAAACGGCAGATCGACACCAAAGACTGGGTCAGGAAAAGTTTTATACCCCAGGATCCCTTGCTGACCAGGGACTGGCGGGAAAAAATGAATGCCCGGGACGATATTGACTACCTGTACAGCCGCAATATGGCGGTGGAACCTTCCCTGGCGCCTATGGAAACGCCTCCGGAAAATATCCAGATCCTGGAAACCCGTGTCGGCGAGGTCGTTAAGACCCTGAGCTGGCAGATGGTGTTTGCCGGGAACGAGGCTGAATTTGACCGGCTCTGGGCTCAGATGGCGGAACAGGCCAAAGGTATCGGGGTAGAAACCGTACAAAAATGGTACGCCGACGCCTATGCCAAAGCTGTTGCGGCCGGCGCGAAGTACATGAAGTAGATTGCTTCTTTCCATTTTAAGGACCGCCGTGTCCAATAGGCATGGCGGTCATGTTTAACAATAGAAACAGATCCGGTCATCCCAGCAAATCCGAGAGCCGCCTGTAGGTCTGGTTCACGATGTGCTTTTTCCCTATGTCCGCCTCGTCGCCCAGCTCGTCGATAAGGGCTTCCACGCTGGCAAGGCTTTCGTTGAGGCTTGTGTGGAAACCCCGGGAGCATTTTATCCAGTAATTTCCCTCGCCGTTGGTGAAGAGCGAAACAAAGCCAAGATCTTTTTTCCCCTCTTTCGCGCCTGAGCTTTTGTTTTTTATCAGCCCCGGCGTAACAAGCAGCGGGAGCTGTTCCAGGAGTTCGTCCAGGTTCTTGCGGGAATCGAGGTTCTTCCTGGACACGGGTTTTCTTTCCAGGGCTCCTTCGACGTTCAGGGAAGGCGCCAGGGTGAGGATGAGGGAAAGCTTTTCCCCGGCTAAGAGGGTGTACCTGCCCCCGACGATGACTGTGCCCCGGAGCTGTTTGTAGAGCGAAAGGGTCTCGGCGTTGATCCGGTCCTTCACCTTCGCAAGGCGTTCCCAAGGGATGCGGACTTCTTTTTTGCCCTTTACCGTTTCTATACTGAAAACCTCGTCGCCGATTTTGATGTTACTGGTAAAGTCCCGCGGGCGCTTGAGTTTTTCCGCCTGCGCCTGCTTCCTGTCTGCCCCGCTTTTTCCGCCGAAGGATTTGAAGAGGCCTGAGCCGGTGCGTTCCAGTATCTGCCATGTAAGAGG
The DNA here is from genome assembly GCA_031281855.1 of Treponema sp. GTDB lineage: Bacteria > Spirochaetota > Spirochaetia > Treponematales > Breznakiellaceae > JAITEW01. Next base: position 9,823 of record JAITEW010000358.1, on the reverse strand, counting down.
GGACACCGACATGGCGTACATGCGGGTAGTCCGCACGATTTCCCCGGCTACGATGTACTCAGGGTCCATTCTGAACATGACCGAACCCGGGTGGATGAGGATGCGATCCGCAGTGAGGCTGCGGTAGAGTTCCCTGCCTTCCCGGACGCAGACGAACTGAATGAGCCCCCGGGCCACGCAGCAAAGGTAATCCTCTATAGGGCCCCCTGAAAGCACCGGGATGTTTAAGCCCCCCAGGATCTCTTCAAGCTGCCCTGTAACATTGACGATTTCCGCCATAGCCCGTTCGTCCAGGTAGTTCTTTTCGCAGAAACGCTGCTTGCTGCGGGCCTCAGAATAGGACCGGAACAGTTTGAGATACGAAACAAAATCGCCCCATGGGTCCCTGAAGCTGTGGTGCGCCCTGCGGGCGTCTGTTTCCTCGCCGGGAGGAAGCACGTAGGGGCTCTGGGTGGAAAGGAAGGCCGCCGCGATAATGGTCTCCCTGATAACCCCGGGGTACTTCATAATAGCTTCGACAATGATCCTGGACTGCCTGGGGGCCAGGGGGAATTCGGTCATGAGCTTCCCGGTACGCGAGAGGCTCCGGTCGCTTTCCAGGGCGTCCAGGAGGTTGAGGGTTTCAATGGCCGCAATGAGCCCTTCCCGGTTTGGAGGCGAGATAAAATCGAATTCCTCAAAAGCGGTAATGCCCAGGTCGGCCATACGGAGCACTACTTCGGATAGATCCGTACGGTAGATCTCCTCGGTGGTAAAGAGGACCCGGTTCTCGAAGTCCTTGCGGGTATAGAGGCGGTAGCAGGTTCCCTCTCTGGTGCGGCCCGCCCGGCCTTTGCGCTGGTTCGCTGAGGCCTTGGAGATAGGCGCTTCTACAAGGCTTGAGGTGAAGGTGCGGGGATTGTAGTAGTTGAGTTTCGAAAGCCCTGAGTCTATCACCGCCGTGATGCCGTCTATGGTCACCGATGTTTCGGCGATATTAGTGGAAATCACCACCTTGCTCTTCCCCTTAGGGGGCTCCTCAAAGACCCGTTCCTGTTCTTCCTTGCCCAGCCTCCCGTAGAGGGGGACGATGTGGAGGTACTGGCCGGCGCTTCCTGAAGACAGGCGGTTCATGCAGTCTTTTATCATCTTTTCACCTGACAGGAAGATGAGGATGTCCCCTCTTTCGGAGCTCCCGCTGTTTTCGCTGATAATGCGCTCTGTGATAGCCGCTATCTTGACCAGGAGGGCTTCTGATGCGTCCCTGCCGCCTCCGGAAAACGCCGCGGGACCGTCCCTGCCCTGGGCCGCGCCGGCTGCCGGGGGATCGTAAATGAGCGTCACCGGATAGGTGACTGAGTCTATCTTCACTACAGGGCATTCGCCGAAGTATTCGGAAAAAACCCCGGCGTTGATGGTAGCGGACGAGATAATGACCTTGAAATCCCTGCGGGCTTCCAGCACCCGTTTGAGGAGCCCCAGGATGAAGTCTATGTTGAGGCTCCGCTCGTGGGCCTCGTCCACTACCAGGCAGTTGTATTTTGAGAGCCACGGGTCGAGCTTCATCTCCTGGAGGAGGATACCGTCCGTCATAATTTTGATCTTCGTGTCCCTGGCGGTTCTGTCCTCGAAGCGCATCTTGTAGCCTACCGTACCGGGGATAGAGGCCCCTAACTGCCTGGCGATGAACTCGCTCACCGAAACCGCCGCGATGCGCCGGGGCTGGGTTACGCCGATGACGCCGTTTTCGCCGTATCCGGCGTCCAGGAGTATCACCGGGAGCTGGGTGGTTTTGCCCGATCCTGTGGGGCTTTCCACCACCACTGCCTGGCTTGTTTCCAGGGCTTTGAGGATCATGTCTTTGTGTTTGTAAACCGGAAGATCAAGGTAATTCATGCTTCTATCATAATCCGGAGAAGGCCGAAAGTTAAGACCGGGAAAACAATTCTCCCCCTTTGTTTTTTCATTTATATGTGTTATGGTGGTAAGACAGGTACGGAGGTTTATAAAATAATGGCAAGAGCAAACGTAAAAGCAGCGGCAAAAGTAAAGAACGTGTACTTCTTCGGCAGCGGAAAGGCCGAAGGCGATGCAGGGATGAAGGACATCCTGGGCGGTAAAGGCGCCAATCTGGCGGAAATGACCAATCTTGGAATCCCGGTCCCTCCGGGTTTTACCATTTCCACAGAGGTTTGCGCCGCTTTTTATGAAAACGGCAGGAAATACCCCGCAGGGCTGGACAAGGAAGTGCTTGAGGTTCTTGAAAAACTGGAAAAAACCATGGGCAAAAAACTGGGGGACAGCGACGATCCCCTCCTGGTGTCGGTGCGTTCAGGCGCCCCGGTTTCCATGCCCGGCATGATGGATACTATCCTCAACCTTGGCATCAACGACAAGTCCGTGCAGGGACTGGCCGCCGGGACCGGGAATCCCCGTTTTGCCTGGGATGCCTACAGGCGTTTCATCCAGATGTACGGCGATGTGGTCATGGAGGTGCCGTACGATAGTTTTGAGGAAGCGATAAACAAAAAGAAAAAGGCCCGGAAGGTTCAGCTTGACACGGACCTTACTGCGCAGGATCTTGAAGAACTGGTGCGTGAATACAAGGTTATTGTCAAAAAGACAACAGGGAAGGAATTCCCCCAGAAGCCCCTGGACCAGCTCTGGGGGGCCATTAACGCGGTTTTCGGTTCCTGGATGAATGAACGGGCTATCAAATACCGGCAGCTCAACGAAATCAAAAACATCAAAGGCACGGCGGTGAACGTCCAGTCCATGGTTTTCGGTAACTTCGGCGACGATTCCGGGACCGGGGTCTGTTTCAGCCGGGACCCTTCGACCGGGAAAAACGAATTCTACGGCGAGTACCTGATGAACGCCCAGGGCGAAGACGTGGTAGCCGGCATACGCACGCCGGAAAAAATCGCCACTCTGGCTAAACGGAACAAGAAGATCTACGACCAGCTTGTGGGAATCAAAGACAAGCTTGAAAAACATTTCCGGGACATGCAGGATATGGAGTTCACAGTCCAGCAGGGGAGGCTCTACATACTCCAGACCAGGAACGGGAAGCGCACCGGCGCCGCGGCGGTTAAATGCGCCGTTGACATGGTTGCGGAAAGGCTCATCACCAAAGAAACGGCTGTGCTCCGGGTAAGCCCGGTGCTGCTGGATCAGCTCCTTCATCCCATGATCGATCCCCAGGCCCTCAAGAGCGCCAAAGCCCTGACTAAGGGGCTTAACGCTTCTCCCGGAGCGGCTTGCGGCCGCATCGTCTTTAACGCCCATGACGCCGAGGATTGGCACCTCAAGGGCGAAAAAGTTCTCCTGGTCCGCAAAGATACGAGCCCTGAAGACATAGGCGGCATGGTGGCTTCCCAGGGCATACTCACATCGACAGGCGGCATGACCAGCCACGCTGCGGTAGTGGCCAGAGGCATGGGAACCCCCTGTGTAGCAGGGGCCAAGGCAGTGACGGTACAGAACAAGACCATGGTTGTAGGAAACAGGACTTTCAAAGAAGGCGACTGGATCAGCATCGACGGGTCCACCGGGGAAGTGTACGAAGGCCAGCTCCCGCTGGTGATCCCGAGTATATCCAAAGACATGGATACCTTCCTTAAATGGTGCGACGCTATACGCTCGTCATCGGTACGGAGAAACATCACGGGCTTTGAAGTGAGGACCAACGCCGACCAGCCCGAAGACGCCAAGCGCGCTTTCGAGTTCGGCGCCGAAGGCGTGGGTCTTTGCCGTACTGAACACATGTTCTTTGACAAAGAAAAGCTCATCCACTTCCGGGCCATGATCGTTGCCGACTCTGAGGCGGAACGGAAAGCCGCGCTCAAGCGGATACTTCCTCTCCAGAAAAAAGATTTCTTCGGTATTTTCAAAGCCATGGAAGGCCGTCCGGTAACCATAAGGCTCCTGGACCCGCCGCTCCACGAATTTGTCCCCCATACGCCGGAAGAAATCGCCGAGCTTGCCGAATTCCTCCATGTGTCTGCGGCGTCCCTTCGGCCCAAAATCGACAAGCTTCACGAGCAGAACCCCATGCTGGGCCACCGGGGCTGCCGCCTTGCGGTTACGTATCCGGAAATCTACGACATGCAGGTCGAGGCCATAGCCCTTGCGGCGGTGGAATGCGTCAAACGGAAGATCCCGGTAAAACCGGAAATCATGATCCCTATTGTCATTACCGCCCGGGAACTCAAGCTCCTGCGCCCTAACGCCGAGGCTGTCCTTAAGCGCGTCTTTTCCGCTGCAAGTGTAAAGCTCCAGGTTAAGATCGGCACCATGATCGAAGTCCCCCGTGCGGCCATCAGGGCGGGCCACATCGCCGAATACGCCGACTTCTTCAGCTTCGGCACCAACGATCTTACGCAGATGACTTTTGCCTTCAGCCGCGATGATGTGGCGTCCTTCCTTCCTGCGTATCTTGAGAAGAACGTCCTGGACGTGGATCCCTTCAAATCCATCGACGAGGAAGGCGTAGGCGGCCTTATCTTCTTTGCGGTCAGCGAAGCCCGCGAAGTGAACCCTGACCTCAAAGTGGGCATCTGCGGCGAACACGGCGGCGACCCTGCCACTATCGACTTCTGCTACCGCGCCGGCCTGTCCTACGTGTCCTGCTCCCCATACCGCGTTCCTTTGGCCCGCCTCGCGGCGGCCCAGGCTGTCCTTAACAACTCTCCTGTCAAACCTCCGGTAGCCAGGGTAGCCAGGGTACCGGAAAAGCAGGCGTCCGCAAAGAAGCCCGCCAAACGAGGGCAAAGAAGAACTAAGTCCGGCAGCCTCGGTTAAAAGGGGGAGGGAGCGGTATATGCAGTATGTAAATTTCGGAAAAACAGGGGCTAAAGTTTCACGCCTTGGCATGGGCTGCATGCGTCTGCCTAATTATGAAAAAGACGGCAAGACCCTGTTCGATGAAGAAAAGGGCATAGCCCTCATCCGCAGGGCCATTGATCTGGGGGTCAACTACTTCGATACCGCTCCTTATTACTGCGACAAATTGAGCGAAGTGATACTCGGCAAGGCATTGCAGGGCGGTTTGAGGGACAAAGTGTGGGTTTCCACCAAGAATCCCATTGAAAACGATTCAGGCGACGACTATGAAAAGCGTCTGGAACAGTCCCTTAAAAACCTCATGACGGATCATATTGATTTTTACAATTTTTGGGGCATTTCCCTGGATACCTTTATCAACAAGGTGCTGGTGAAAAACGGCCCCTTTGAACGGGCGCAAAAACTCAAGGCCCAGGGGCTGATTAAGCATATTTCATTTTCCTTCCATGACGGGGACGCGGGGGAAAATGAAGGCGGCAACCTGAGGGAAATACTCAAAAAAGGCGAAGGGGTGCTGGAATCCCTCCTCTGTCAGTACAACCTCCTGGACCGGAACAAGGAGCCCGGCATCGCGTTGGCCCATGAAATGGGCCTTGGAACGGTGATAATGGGGCCCGTAGGAGGCGGACGCCTTGGGGCGCCTTCAAAGGTGATCCAGGAACTCCTTCCGGGCAAAGTGCGCAGTACCGCCGAAATGGCCCTTCGTTTCGTGCTGGCGAATCCCAATGTGAACGTCGCCCTTTCGGGGGTAAGCACCATTGAGCAGTTGGAAGAAAACGCAAGGGTAGCAAGCAACGAAGCCCCTCTGAGCGGCAGTGAAATTTCCCAAATCGAAGATATGATGAAGGAAAACGAGCGCCTTGCGGGGCTCTACTGTACAGGCTGCAAATACTGTATGCCCTGCCCCCAGGAGATCAACATCCCTGATATTTTCTCTATGATGAATTATCACAGGGTTTACAAGCTCACGGACTACGCCAGGGCGGAATACGCCCAGATTGGAAAAAGCCCCTGGAAGAAGTACGAAAACGCCTCAAAGTGCGTGGAATGCGGGATCTGTGAAACCAAGTGCCCCCAGAGCCTCCCTATACGGGAGCAGCTCAAGGAAACCCATAAAACCCTGGCAGGTTAAAGGCCGAAACGTTTGTGAAAAATCCGCTGCTCCGTACCCTGGTAAGCCTGAAAGGGAATCCCAGGGCCTGCGTCTACACCGAGCCCATGTGGGGCCTCTCTATGAATCTCTGCCTGCCTTACGCGTCGGTTTACATGATCGCCCTGGGCATGAACGATACCCAGGTGGGCCTTACCGCCACGGTGTATATGCTTTCCCAGATGGTTTTCGCTTTTTTTTCAGGACCTATTACCGATAAAATGGGCAGGCGGAAAACCACCATTATTTTCGATTTTATTTCCTGGAGCATACCCTGCTTAATCTGGTGGAACGCCCAGGGCTTCTGGTTTTTCTTCATAGCCGCTCTTTTTAACGGCGCCATGAAAGTGACCACCAACTCCTGGGACTGCCTCCTGGTGGAAGACGCGGAGAAAAAACAGATCACCAGGATCTATTCCCTCGTGATTATAGCAGGCCAGCTTTCGGCTTTCTTCGCGCCTATCTCTTCGATTATGGTATCGAAGTTCACCCTGGTCCCGGCTATACGGATCCTGTATATTAACGCGTTCATTGTTATGACCGCGAAAGAGATTATTCTGTATTTGGCTTCCCGGGAGACCCGTACCGGCGAAATACGCCTCAGGGAAACGAAGGGAAAGAATATTTTCCAGCTCGCCGGAGGATACGGCGGGGTGCTCAAAATCATCGCAGGTTCAAAAGGTACGGTCTTTTCCCTCGTCATTACCGCCTTAGTAGGGGCGGTGGGCATGATAAACACCACATTCTGGCAGGTCATTGTCAGCAAGAAACTGCTGGTCCCGGACCCCCTGCTGCCTCTCTTCCCGGTTCTGAAATCGCTTGTCGCGATTTTTTTTCTTTTTATCGTAGTCCCCCGCCTTACCAAAGGGCTTCTGAAATTACCCCTTCTCGTGGGTTTCGCCTGTTATTTCGCGGGGCAGTGCCTCCTGGTCCTCACGCCGGTCGAAGGGCGCGCGAAATACGCTGTCCTCTGCGTGTCGCTTATTTTCGACGGCTTCGGCTATGGCACCCTGGCTATGCTGGCTGAATCCCTGGTAGCGCTCCATGTAAACAAGGCCGAACGGGCCCGGGTCATGGCAATTCAGCACATGATCATCATGGCCGCCACTTCTCCTTTTGGCTGGATAGGGGGCTTTCTTTCGGACATCAACAGGAATCTCCCTTTCGTCCTCAACCTCTGCCTCCTTACCGCGGGCTTTTTGGTAACTCTTTTTTATTATCTAAAGAACCCTTACCTCCCGGCTGAAACTCCTGCTGAAGGAGAAACGTGACCCACAATTAGCCACGGACAGTGCCGGACGAACGAGAGGGAACCCGGACGCCTTCGACAAGCTCTTGAAACAGGCTCAATGGATTACATATTATTATAGGACGTATAATCCCATTGAAAATGAGAAGGTTTCGTCATGAGAAAATGCGGATGGTTGACCGGTTGGCTTTCATTAATTCTGGTTTCAGCGGTCCTCGCCTCGTGCCGGAACCCGGCGGGCGGTGCGGATAATCCCGGTAATCCCCCGATAGACCCTGCTTTTTGGTATGGAGAAATACATGAACAACTAATTGCAAATATCGGAGAGATTTCCAGCGATGGGTACCCAGAAATAACCGATTCAAACGGAGTTAATGGGGAACAGATAGTAAGCAGCAAGTACGTATGCGACGCAATAAATGAAAAGTACGGAACCGCCCTCTCGCCCGCCTCCGGGACGGAAAAGAAACCGGCGAATTGTGAATATCTGTTGAAGACGATAGATATTGCCAACGGCAATTCAACACAGTACAGCTCTAGCTCCTACGCGACGAAGCAGGTCGTCGATACAGATGCGGTTACCAATGCGTTAAAATCGGTCTACAATCTTGTAGATGGCTTTATCGCAGGCGGCGGTTCCGGAGTTTATCAATCTGCTGAAGGAATCGACTGGACGAGTTTATCTGCATCAGGTAACAGTTTTATCGATGTGGCTTACGGAAATGGAATGTACGTTGGGATTTCACCAAATAAAGTCTATTACTCAAGTGATTGTATCACTTGGGCTGATGCAGGTATAACAGGAATAAATGGTAATTTCCTTTCATGTTTTTATGCTCAAGAAAAATTCGTGATTGTGGGTATCAGCTCGATTTTTCATTCTATGGATGGAACAAATTGGTCAGTTGCAAATGTTTACCCTATTTGGCCGTCGGATGCTTATTATATTTGGGGAATAACTTATGCCTTTGATAAGTTCGTTGCGGCAGGCGGAGGCAGAATTGCTTATTCTTCCAACGGCGTAAGCTGGAGTCCTGGCCAGCCTCAGTTGCCTTTCCAGGTAAGCGGCGGTGGAATTGCTTATGGAAATGGAAGACTTGTGGCCGTGGGCGGCGATGGAATGGCTCGCTCAACAGATGGTATTAACTGGACTGTGTTTACTCCGCCTTTCAATACCGGATATGATCGTAACTTCATAGTGTATGGAAATGGAAGATTTATTATGTCTACTAGAGAAAAAACACTTGCCTATTCAACCGATGGTATTAGTTGGACCGCCACTACAACCGAATTTGATCCAGTTGACCTGCTTTACGCCGACGGCAAATTTATCGCGATTTTTTCCGATGGCATCTATTATTCGCCGGATGGGCTCGACTGGAAGCGGGCGTTTCCTGCTACCGGTTTATCTACCAGTTTATCCTGGATTGTTTGTAAACCATAGTATCAGCGTGTAATGCGGGTCAAGTTTAGCCTTCAAGGTGATACCGGTTGTAATTTTACCGGAAACAAGGTATTATTCCGCTTCATGCCGATAAGAGGACTAAAAATAGATCAGCGGAGGAAGCGGATCCTGGAAATCCTTGCCCGTGACGGCCAGGTGTGGGTATCGAACCTTGCCGCCGAAATGGGAACTACTCCGGTAACTATCCGGAACGACCTTGCTGCCTTATGCGAGGAAGGCCGCCTGGAACGGGTTAACGGCGGGGCGGTTAAGCGGGCCAGGGGCATACTCAGCACCGGGGGGCATTCCCGGCTGGCTGAAAACCAGGAAGCCAAAATACGCATTGCCGCCGCCGCCGCGGGGCTAATTAAGGACGGGCAGACTCTTTTCATTAATTCAGGAACCACCGCTTACTATACGGCTCTGGAGTTGAAACGCCGCAAAAATCTCAATATTGTTACCAATTCTATTTCCGTAGCTCTGGAACTGGGGGATCTTCCTTCGTTCAGGGTCATACTTTTGGGAGGGGATATCAATGTGCAGTATTCCTTTACTTACGGGAATAATGCTCTGGAACAGTTAAGACAGTTCAAGGCGAATAAAACCATCCTTTCCATGGACGGCGTCCACCTTGACGCGGGATTGACCACGTATCATGCCGAAGAAGCCGTAGTGAACCGCGTCATGATGGAACGTTCCGAAGAAACCATCATTGTAGCGGATCAGCGCAAGCTGGGCTATGAAAGTTTTTCCTTTGTTTCGTATCTTTCCGCTGTTTCGTATCTTGTAACCGACTCCGGGGGAGATGATTCCCGGCTGGAGGAACTAAAAAAAGCAGAGCTGGAGATTATCACGGCCCTCTAAAATCCGCCAGCCAGGCCCGGAGGGAGCCCCCCGGGCAGTCTGGACGGTCGTCGCCTTTTTTTACGGACGCTTTAGGCGTCGCCTTTACTGGTATGACGCCGTATGCCTGCCCGGGGGGCTCCCGCCGGGCCTGGCTGGCGCTTTTATCGTATAGGGGGGTAATGTAAATTTAATAACCCATCGTGGGCTAAACTTGACTCGGACAATTACTGATAACCGGGAGATGGGAAGATGGGGGGGGGGGGGGGGGGTGGGAAAAAAAAATTTTTATTACACGCCCGAGCCTTTTTAA
>JAITEW010000351.1 GCA_031281855.1 Treponema sp. | reverse complement strand
CTGGAGATAAGCCCGTATTTCACCGCCTCATCGGCGTTCATCCAGTAATCCCGGTCCGTATCTTTTTCAACCTGTTCCCAGGGCATCCCGGTCTCTTCGGAAATCAGGCGGTTTATCTTTTCCCTGAGTTTGTCCAGCTCCCTGGCGTGGATTTCAATGTCCGTAGCAACTCCCCGTATTCCCGACAGGGGCTGGTGGATGAGGTAGTGGCTGTTAGGAAGCCCCACCCGCCGTTCCCTGGGAGCGGCGAGCTGAATGATAGCAGCGGCGCTGGCCACAAGGCCCATACCGACGGTCCACACAGGAGCTTTGATAAACCGTATCATGTCAAAAATGGCGTAACCCGCATCGGCATCGCCTCCGGGCGAATCGATAAAAATCTGTATCCCGCCGGTTCCCATATCATTCAGAAGAAGAAGCTGCCTGATAGTCCGCTCCGCCAGGTCTTTATTAATCTCCCCGGAAAGCAGGATTGTCCGGGTTTTAAGCATCTTGAGTACCAGCGGGTCCGGCCCCTGGTTCCTGGGTTCCTCCTTTTCATCGTCTTCCTGACCCTGTACACAGATAAACCTGTCTTGTCTCAACCTATCCATAAAATCCTCCGGGATTAATTATTTCCACTAATTGTACTATACTAAGATAGCCAGATCCGGCAAAAAAGTCCACAGAACACTAGAGCGCATACACCCTGGGTACCCGCCTGCTGATATTGCAGGTAATCTCGTAAGGGATGGTCCCTGTCTTCGCCGCAATGCCGGCGGCAGTTTCGGCGCCTGGGCCAAAGATGACCGCCTCGTCCCAGCGTTTTACGTTGGTTTCGGGGCCCAAATTGACCATGCACTGGTCCATGCAGATACGGCCTGCAAGAGGGTAGGCTTTGCCCCTGATATACACCGAATGGCGGCTGCCTAAAAGCCTGGGGAAACCGTCGGCATAGCCCACAGGAAGGGTGGCGATATAGGTGTCTTCCCGGGCGGTCCAGGTGCGGCCGTAGGAAATATCATCACCTTTGCGCACTTTCTTGATGAACACCACGGCGCTGCGAAGTTCCATAACCGGCTCCGATACAAGACCGCCGGGAATTTCCGCAGCAGGAGAATAGCCGTAAAGAAAGATACCCGGCCTGACCATGTCGAAAAAGGCGTCCTCGTGGAAGCAAAGGGCTCCTGAATTGGCGGCATGGAGCAGCCCCGGATCCAGGTCCAGGGCCTGTACCGAATCCACAGCCTCCCGGAACCGGGCAAGCTGTTTTTTGGTATACGTTACATCTTCGCTTTTCAGGGAATCGGAAACCGAAAGATGCGTTGCCATCCCGCTCAGGCGGAGGTTTTTCCGGGACGAAATGAAAGCCGCCAGATCCGCCGCTTCTTCAGGGCTGCAGCCCATACGGCCCATCCCGGTATCCACCTTCAGGTGCAGCTCCAGGGTTCTGCCTGTTCCTGCTGCAGCATCCGCAAGGGCTTCTACGGCTTCCCGGTCCCCGGCAAAGGGGATAAGCCCCAACGCCGCGATGTCCCGCATCTCTTCAGGCAGGGCTTGGGAAAAAAGAAAGACCGGGGCCTTGACGCCTGCCTGCCTGAGTTCGGCCCCTTCGCTTACAGCGGCAACTGCCAGATACCCGGCGCCGTTTTCCAGCGCAGCCCTGGCGATTTCCACAGCCCCATGGCCGTAGGCATTGGCTTTGACAGGCACGCAGATTCCGGAACGTCCCCCTGTCCTCTTGCGGACAGCTTCCATATTACGTCTAAAATTATCCAGATGAATGAGAGCTTTTGTCGCCCGCATAGTTTCCTCGTTTCATAATAATTGTTTTTTCAGTATATCTGCGATATGATATATTTAATGTTTCGGAAATTCTATAACCATGTTTGAACAGCAAATCAGGGCGGCGTTTCGGGCTGCGGCAATAGGTATGTTTCTCCTCTTTTGTTCCTGCGGGGAGATGGATTCCATATTCCCTATAAACCAGACCTACCAGGTTTCCGCCCTCGCAGGGGAACGATCCCTGAACGATAACGCCCTGCTTGTCCGGACCGGTGAGATTAAGCCCTTTTTTGTCCACTCCATAGAGGGCGATCCCGACGTGGCGGGGCTCAGAATACTATTACAGACCGACGGGGAGCCTGCTGCCAGAGAAGCGGCGTTCTATACATCCGGTTTTGCGAAGCCTGAAGATGACAAAGAAGATGAAACGCCTGAAGGCGCAGTCAGCCTGGAACGCATGGACCAGGATTTGCCGCCTTTTACGCTGCCCCAGGACCTTGAACCAGGGGCTTATATGATGGTTTTCCAGGTTTTAGGGAGGGACCGGCAGCTCCTGGCAAAGACCGAAAAACCTGTGTATTACCTGGCGGACCTGGATTACCGTATTGACGGCATCAACGCCTACCTGCCGGGGGCCTCATCAGGTTCCCATCTTATCCCTCCGGGGACGGTGGTGCTTCTTGAGGCCCTGATCGAAGCGGACGAAGGCCTGGACCCCTATATTGTCTGGTACAACGGAAGAAACCGGATCGGTACAGGGAAGCTGTCGGACGGACTGGGGCAGATCCTCTGGAAAGTACCCGCGCAAACGGGATTCCAGAACCTTATGGCCGAGGTTGTTCCGTTCCCGCCTGTAAGCGGCAGGGATTCTCCTGTTGCGGCTGCGCGGGCTCCCAGGGTTCTTGGCGGGAAGGTACGGGAACTGTCCCTGCCGGTTTCGGCCAAAGGGGAGGCCCAGGGGCCGGCTGGGTCTGTTGAAAAAGAAGACGGGAAAATATCCGCCCTTTACCGGCTTAGCGGGAACCTTCAGGACTCCTATGCTCGTTCTCCGGAAAACGAGCTTATCCCCTGGGATTTTGAAAACGAAATTTCCGGGAAAGCTCCCCGGTGGCTGCCGGGAGACAGTATCTACGGCCTGGCTGTCGGGCCTGAGGATACATACTCCGTCCCTCTCGCCGCTATGCAGCAGGGGCCGGGCCGGCTGGGGAGCTTTTCTTTCCGCTTTAAGCCTCTCAGGGACGGCGTCCTTTTCAGGGCTGACTTTGTTACAATCGAAAACAGTTCAACCGGGCCTGTTCTGGAATTGATCCTGGAAACCGGAGCTCTTGTCCTTTCTGTTACCGCAGGAGAACAGCAGGAACGGATTTCCATGGATCTTCCTTTAGGGGCGGAATTTATCACCCTTCTTTTGAACATTACCATCAGGGACGATTCGTTCAGCGCCGCTCTGGGACAGGATGAAAAAACGCTGGCCCTCGATCATCCCCTAACCGGGGAAGGGATCTACCGCTTTGGCAGAAAAGCCGCGGTTTCCCCTGATGCCGAACCTGGGGAAGAGGCGCAGCCGGGACCGGCGGCGATCCTGGACGAGTTTGCGGTTACCTTCAGTTCAGAAACTCCTCCTGCGCCCCCAGAAGGGAAGGGGGGAGATTCGGACACGGCTCATTCATGAAACAAATCCCTGCCATCACGGTTCTGGCAGCCGTACTGGTCGCGGCGGGTTGTGTCAGCGAAGGCGGGAACAAAACGATAATCCCTGAAGCAGTGCCGCAGGAAGAAGTCAAACCTGACTGGCAGATCAGGGATTACAAGGAAAGCGCCGCAGGCAGAGCGCTGCCTTCCTGGGTAACAGCTTTCCTCGACAAAGGGAACCCGGCAGTTGAAGCCCTGGAGGAATACCAGGACCGTTATGTTTTTGTCGCCATGAATTCAGGCGTCAACTTCAAGGCCCTGGAACAGTGGCGGCTGGGGTTTTCGCCGGAACTGGATTTCCCGCGCCTTGCTGCTATCAGGATAGAAAACCGCTTCCTCTCCGCTTCTTCAGGTTTTCCTGACGCCGATTACGGCGCGTATTACGAAACCCTTATCCGCGCCGCGTCGGACGCCTCCTGGGCAGGAGTTATCCGCGAAGAGGATTACTGGGTACGCAGGGAATTTGCCGGACAGCCGGGCGCGCCTCAAGGCAGGGAAACCTATGATTTTCTCATTATCAATACTATTGAAAAATCCCTCCTGGCCTCGCAGGTAAACGCCCTGCTGCAAAGCATAACGCCTGATCCTCCTTTATCAAGGGATCAAGCCGCAGCGGTAAACCGCGTACAGGAGCGTTTTTTTGAAGGGTTTTAAGCCTGGAAGCGTGATTAACCGCATTCCGGGACCTTGACCCGAACAAAACAGGATAATAAACTCTGCCCATGAATCCTGAAACAATACAGATTATGCCTGCTGAAAACCTGCCCCTGCTGACAACGGTGTACCGCTGGGGTCTTGGGATAATAGAGGCCATACAAAACATTGAAAACCCCGGCCTGACAGGGGTTATGAAGCTAATCACCGCCCTTGGGACCGAGGTCTTTATCATTCCCTTACTGCTCCTCATATTCTGGTGTATTGATGAGAAACGGGGGTTTAGGCTTGGGATTCTTGTCATCCTTTCGGCATGGATGAATGTCTTCGCAAAAAACCTTTTTAAGCAGCCCAGGCCTTACAGCCTGGACCCTTCTCTGGGACTGGCCTCTGAGCAAAGCTACGGTTTCCCTTCGGGTCACGCCCAGATGAGCCTTACCCTCTGGATACCTATCGCCTCCTGGGCAGGAAGCGTCAGAAAACGGAGGCGGCTTTTTTTTGGGGTGGTAGTTCTTCTTTTTATACTCCTCATCGGGTTTACCCGGCTCTACCTGGGAGTTCATTTCCCGACAGACCTCCTTGGGGGCTGGTTTCTGGGGGCTCTTATTCTTGTGATTTTTTATTTTCTCAGCCCCTATATTACTGCTTGGTTCAAAACCCGGGGTAAACGCACCCAGCTCATCTGCGCCGCTGCGGCAACGCTGATAATGAACGGGCTCCATCCCGGAAACACAACCCTTCCTGCTATGCTCCTGGGCTTTAGCGCAGGCTACAGCCTTATGATCCATTCATTTCCCTTTTCCGCCGGAGCTTGTATCAAAGACAGGGCTCCGGGGCCGGGAATACTGGCCCTCCGTTACCTCCTGGGCGCTATAGGGACTCTGCTTATCTACCAGGGGCTTAAGCTCGTCCTTCCCGGCGAAGGCTCCCTTTTCTCAAGCTATTCCTGGGGCGGTCCGGTTTCACCTTATTACGAACTGGGCCGTTTTATCCGTTACGGCCTTTTGGGGTTCTGGGTTTCAGCAGGAGCGCCCAGGCTGTTCCTGAACCTGGGAATCGCCGGTTCAGGCATACAAGAAGATCCCGCTTCCGGAAAAGGCCCTGAAGGAAAGGCCGGTGGCTGAAAACCCCTCGTACGGAAGCCTTGACCCCATAGCCGCCCTGGCGACTTCTCCCGGCGAAAGCGCCTTGGCTGTTGTCAGGACCAGCGGAGGAGGGGGGGAGAGGGGAGGGAGCGGGAGCGCTGTTGACCTGGTGGCGGAAGTTTTTTCCAGACCCGGGGCATTAAAAGCCGCCCCCGGGAATTCCGTTGTCCACGGCTGGATCGTAGTTCCCAGGGACAAGGCTGCTGAAGGCGAAGCTGTCAAAGGCGAAGCGGCCAAAAAAGAAAAAATTGACGAGGTTCTGGTATCGGTTTACCGGACT
>JAITEW010000337.1 GCA_031281855.1 Treponema sp. | reverse complement strand
GCGGCAACATCGCCATAGAACAGGAAGGGGGAGGCCATCAGATCCGCGTGAACCGGTTTAGTTCAGCAAACACATGGCTTTACCGCGATGCCGGTATCGGTCTTTCTGAAAACTTCCGTGTTGAACGTAAAGGCCCCTATAATTTTGGTATTATCCCAGCAAAGGCTTTTTGGGCGAAATACCCCACGATGCTTGAAGGCTTGGGAACCCAGGAGGACCCTTACCTAATCACCACGGAAACCGAATTCCACGCCATCGGAACGGAAAATTACGGATATGATAAAAACTACCTCCTCTGCGCCGATATGACTGCCGCCGTTCCCTGCGCGGGTCCCTTTACCGGCAGCTTTGACGGCGGCGGTAAAACGGTTACCCTCAACATCGATACGGAAAGCGCCCAAGAGCTGACCGGTGGAAAGCTGGGACTTTTCAGCGTACTGAACGGGGCCACGGTCAGGAATATGGTCATTGACGGGGTTCTATATGCCCTGGGTTCAGACGGTACATACGCCGGGGCTGTCGCGGGACAGGCCTACAACTCGACTATTCAGACTGTCGCTTCCCATGCGTTAATCCTGATTGGTTCAGGCGGTAGCGGCTGGGCAGGCGGCATCGCGGGTCAGGCTTTTAACCTTACTGTTGAGGATTCCTACAGTACCGGAGACATCATCGCCATCGCGGGGAACGGCGCTTATGCGGGCGGTATAATTGGGAGCGCAGGAGACAGCTCAAGTGGCAGCAGTATCACTATAAACCGCTGCTTTGCGTCAGGCGGAATACACGCGGAAAGCCGGGGAGCCGGGGCCTATTCCGGCGGCGTCCTGAGCCTGATTAATTCCGCGATTGCGACTACCGGGGCAATAAACAATTGCGCCGCCTTGAATAGCGGTATTACTACCACCGGAAGCGGCGATTTTTCCAGGGGCAGGATCGTCAATATTGCATCATCGGTTCAATTAAGCAATAATTACGCAAACAGCGGAATGAGTTTTGACCCTGCCTATGTACCGTTGAGCAACAGTTCAGGCCCGGACGGCGCTGGCGTAGCGATTGAAGCTACCCGTATGCAATCCTGGTGGACAGGAACGCTGCGCTGGGCTTTCGGCACAAACAGTAACGCGCCCTGGTCGTGGGGAGAGGCAAGACCAAAACTGTGGTTTGAGTAACAGTTAGTTTTGGCAACACCAGGAAGGACCAAGAAGAACCAGGAAGGATAAGAAGAAACCGGTGGGCTTAAAAAATAGATTCAGGATCCTCACGGGCGTCCGCATAGTTTTCTTTTTTATCATGTTTCCCTTCCTCTTCTCCTGCGCCGGGTCCGCAGCGGCGAGTTATAGGGAAGAGGTCCCGGCTCCGCAGCGGCAAGAAGCTGCCCCTGTGCAAGCCCCGGAGCCTGTGCCTGATTACCTTACCCTCGTTGCCGCAGGGGACAATCTCTACCAGGAGCCTATCCTGAAGGAATTCTTCAACCAAGGCGCATATTGTTTCGACTCCATCTACTCGCGTATCAAAGCTTACATAGAACCAGCCGGTATAGCCTTTGTAAACCAGGAAACCGTGCTGGGTAAAGGCCCGGTTTTTTCCGGTTACCCGCTTTTCAATACCCCCCAGGCAGCCGGGGCTGCCCTCGCGGCGGCGGGCTTCGATGTTATAAACCACGCGACCAACCACATTATGGATAAGGGCGAGGCAGGCATCCTGGAAACTATGGATTACTGGGACGCCTTTCCCGGGATTCGTTATACAGGGATCAGCAGGTCGGAAGAAGACCGCCGGTCCCGCAATGTTATTATAGAAAAAAACAATATCCGTGTTGGTTTCCTCGCTTACACGGAAAGTACCAACGGTCTTTATCTTCCAAAGGACAAATCCTACCTTGTTTCACTGGCGGATACGGACAAGATGGCCGAAGAGATCGATGCTTTAAGGCCCCTTTGCAGTTTTCTTGCGGTCTCTATGCACTGGGGGAACGAATACCAGGAGGAACCTTCTGAGGCGCAGCAACAGATGGCGGAATTTTTCGCCCTGCACCGGGTAGACCTGGTTATCGGCCACCACCCCCATGTACTCCAGCCCCTGGCCCGCATCTCCAGGCCCGACGGCGGCGTCCTTTACTGTTTTTATTCGCTGGGCAATTTTGTTTCCGCCCATGCGCAGCCGGAAAAACCGGCCCTTCTGGGGGGCCTTATGTATATGCGGCTAAAAAAAGCAGAAACCGCCGTAACTGTGGATCAAGCCGGGCTTATACCGCTCATCAGCCATTATGAAAAAGACCGCACAGGCTTTGTGATATACCCTCTTCACGAATACACCGAAGCCCTGGCGGAAAAACATTGGAAAAGAACCGGAGACCCGGAAATGACTGCGGCGTGGTTTTTTAACTCCGCAAATTCCCTTATAGGAGAGGATCTGCTGCCCGGCAATCCTTTTATTGAAAACCGCGTTGCAGAAAACTGACGCGGAGTATCCGCCTGTCGTTGACTGTACATCGGGTATTAGGCTACCATATTCCCTGTGCGCCCTCTTGTGAAACAGCCGCTTATCGGCAGAAACAACACCTTGTTTATCTGCGCTTTTGTATACTGCCTTGCAAATACCATAATCTCTTTTTCCCTTATTTACCTGTTTGCGGATCGTTTCGGTTTCAGCGCCGGTCAGGTGGGCGCTTCCCTGACCCTGGGGACAGGGGCCTATTTCCTCTGCTGTAATCTTTACCAGCGTTTCGGCGGAAGGGCAAAGCCAAAATACATCATTTTTTCTGCCGTCGCCTGCTGTTTCCTGAGCGCTGTCTTCCTCTCTGTGGCTTCCTCAGGCGCGGCGGCTATTACCGCATGGTGCCTCATCCAGGGTTGTACCGGGTTCTTCTGGCCCCCTGTTATGGCCTGGTTCACCCAGGGCCTGACCGAAGCGGAGCTTAACCGGGACATAAGCTGGTACAACCGCGCCTGGATGGGAGGCTCTCTCGTGGGCCCGCTGGCAGGAGGGGGGCTTTACCGCCACGGCCTGGCAGGGATCTTTATCACTGTGTTTCTCTGCCTTTTCCTCACCCTTTTCATACTGGCTTTCCTGATCTTTTTTACCGAAAGCGTCAGAAACGACAATACCATCGGCCGCAGGGAAGAGGACAAGCAGGCCCGCGGGGTAGAACGCTCGAACCGTCTCGAAAAAACAATACGGTCTTTCAAAATTCGCGGATGGATAAGCGGCCTCTGCGGCAATGTGTTCATCGGAGTTCTGGGAAACGTAGTCCCCCTTTTTATACGGGACGCATTGGGCTATACGGAAAAAACCGCAGGCTTGGTGCTCCTCTTCAGGGGGGTTGCGGGGCTCATAGCCTTTACATTTTACGCCCGGTTTACTTTCTGGCATTTCAACAGGCGCTGGTTTTTTGCACTGCAAGGCCTCCTCATAGCGGCGTCCCTGATGTTTCTGGCAGCGCAAAGAGGAATAGTCCTGTATAGCATCATTGCTTTTTGTGTAGGTTTTTTCTACGCCGGCTGCTATAACAACAGCATATTCCACGCAGGGGCGGATAAAAAAAATCCCGCGAAGAATATGGCTCTCCACGAGATTTTCCTTTCCATTGGCGGCGCAGCGGGCACCTTGGGCGGGGGCTTCTGCTACCAGTATTTAGGCATGGGCAGCACTTTTCTGATTCTCGCCCTCATCCAGGCCGCAGGCCTGGGTGTTCAGATCTGGCTTGACCGTCAGGCCTGAGCGGGCTGGCCGGCGGTATCTATCACGCTTTTCTTGCCATGCTTGATGGCAGCCTTGCAGGTTTTGCAAATTTTCACCTTAACCTCACCAGCTTCCTGCTCGTACAGTATCTTGATGCTTTTCCTTTTGCATACCGGGCATTCCCCCCGGCCGTGGGAAGCCAATTCCCGTATTCCCTTACCTCTGTGGGCTTTTGACATCTATTTCTTCTCCTCTTTGTCGGCTTCTTTCTTCGCTTCCTTCTTTGCCTCTTTTTTGGCTTCCTTCTTTGCCTTTTTTTCGGAATCCCCTGTGTCCAGCTTATAATCCACCAGTTCCAGTATAACGACTTCCGAAGCGTCGCCGGCCCGTTCCCCGAGTTTGAGGATCCGGGTATAACCGCCCGGCCGCTCTTTCATACGGACCGCGATGTTGGTAAAGAGCTTGGCTACAATACCCTCATCAAAAAGGCGGCTTGAAACGATACGGCGGTTGTGGACGGTGTCCACTTTTGCGCGGGTAATGAGCTTTTCGGCACTGCGGCGAATTTCCAGGGCCTTGGCCTTTGTAGTCCTGATCCGTTCATACCTGAAAAGGGAAGTAACCATATTACGGTGCAGGGCTTTCCGGTGGGCCGAAGTCCGTTCCAGGGGATTAAAGCCTCTCCTATGCTTCATCTTCTGTTTCCTTTTGGGGAGTAACTCTGACCGCGTTTTTAAGCAGATTCATGTCGGTTATCCCCAGACTGAGGTTCCACTCCTTGAGTTTTTCCTTGATCTCCTGGAGGGATTTCTTCCCGAAATTACGGGTCTTAGCGATATCGTCCTCGGTCTTCCGGGTCAATTCGCCGATGGTCTTGATATTGGCGTTCTTGAGGCAGTTGGATGAACGGACAGAAAGCTCCAGTTCTTCCACAGGGGTATTGAGGATCTGATGTATTCTCTCATCAATTTCATCGGAATCCTCGTCTGTGCCCAGATTGTTTTCATCAAAATTGATGAATATCGAAAAATGATCCTTGGCTATTTTCGCCGCTTCGGCCAGGGCGTCATCGGGTTTGATGGTCCCATCAGTCCAGACTTCCAGGACCAGCTTATCATAATCGCTGCGCTGGCCCACCCTTGTGGGTTCAACGGCGTACTTCACCTTTTTTACAGGCGAGAAAATAGCGTCCAGCGGGATGGTCCCTACTTCTTCCACATAACGCTCATTGGACTCAGAGGGTATATAACCCCGGCCCAGATCCACCTGGATTTTTAATTCCAGTTTAGCGTTATCCATAAGGGTCATCACATGCTGCCCGGCATTCAGCACTTCAAGCTGGCCGGTACGGGCAAAATCGCCGCTCTTTATATCGGCCTTGCCGGACCACTCGTAGGTGAAAACATCCTGTTCCAAATCGTCAGAAAGCCTGAGCCGGATCTGCTTGAGGTTATTGATGACCTCCAGGGTATCCTCCAGGATATTCGGGATGGTTTCAAATTCACTGGATACCACATGGGCTATCCCTTCATCGTTGTACGAAGTAATTTTAACCGCCGAAATCGCATATCCCTGAATGGAAGAAAGAAGGACCCGGCGCAGCGTATTCCCCACTGTTGTTCCGAAACCCGGTTCAAAGGGAGCGGCAGTGAATTTACCGTAATTAGACTTAAGCTCACCATGCTCAAAGGTAATACCTTTCGGACGTTTGAATCCTTTAAGAAGGTTCTTACGGGCCATGGATTCTCCTTATTTTGAATACAATTCGATGATCATCTGTTCCTTGATGTCCGCAAGATCGGTAACATCCCCGCGCCGCGGGATTGCAAGGAACTTTCCTTTCATGCCATCAGGATCCAGTTGAAGCCAGGGCATTACCCCGGATTTTCCGAATTCCTTAAGGGCATCCTTGATAACCACCAGGTTTTTACTGGACTCTCCTACTTCCACCGTATCCTCGGGTTTTACCAGATAAGAAGGCACATCGACCCGCTTCCCGTTTACCCTGATATGTCCATGAAGTACGATCTGCCGGGCCTGGCTCCGGCTGACGGCAAAACGCATACGGTAGACCACATTGTCCAGCCGCCGTTCCAACAGACCGAACAGGTTCTCGCCGGTGATGCCGGGCATACGCAGGGCTCTCTCAAAAAAGAGACTGAACTGCTTCTCCTGCATGCCGTAAATCCTTTTAAGCTTCTGTTTCTCCCGAAGCTGAAGCCCGTAATCGGAACGTTTACCCGGCCGGAGCTTGGGATCCTTTCCCGGTGCAGGCCGTTTTTTATTAATAGGGCATTTATCGCTCTTACAACGTTCCCCTTTGAGCATCAACTTTTTCTGTTCCGCCCGGCAAAGCCGGCATACAGGGCCAATATATCTTGCCATACTCTTCCTCTTCCTTATGCTGTACCGTATACGCTATATGCGGCGGGTTTTCCGGGGCCGGCAACCGTTGTGGGGTATCGGAGTAACGTCATTGATGGATTTTACCTTAATACCCAAGGCGCCCAACTGGCGGATCGCCGATTCCCGGCCAATACCGGG
>JAITEW010000234.1 GCA_031281855.1 Treponema sp. | reverse complement strand
CGGCGGCCTATGCTGCGCAGATCGAAGGACCCCGGCTTCAGCTCAAAATAATCCCTGGGTATATGGTACCAGGTAATGCCCACATCCTTTTGCCGTTCCGCTTCCTCCACGGATTCCCCATAGAAGAACTTGATTTCGCCGTCCTGAAACGCTTCGCCCCGGATACGGAGCCGGACGACCAGTTCCTCGCCGAAATCCAGAAGCACAAAAGCCTCGCCCGACTGGCCGAGAAAAAGCGCGTCCCCTTCGTTATCCAAAAGCGACGCCGCCCGGACCGCCAGCCTTGTTTTGAGAACCGCTTTTGGCAGTTTCCGCTCATAGACCAGGCCGTTGCTGCCTGCTGTTTCAGCGGTTTTAGTGATGGTTGTTTCTGTCATGATGTCCCCCTTTTGAGCAGGGTAGAGGAAAAGGCGGATAATAGCAACAGGAAACGTGAGTTTGTTCCAAAACCCGGTTGGTTTTAGATTCTAAAATGTATGCCTTGAAATATTTTTCTTTATAATATAATTCCAAATATAATTCCAAAGAGTTCTGTATATGCGCAGACTTTTTATAGAAAGAAACTAGAGTAAAGCCGGGTAAAAGGGTATATTATATATAGTATGGAAAGGTTTAGCATCAGTGGATTAAAGCAGTTCCTCCAAAAATACGTCCGGTCCGATGAGCTTCCCCTGGAAGCCCGAATGATAAACATGATCTTCCTGGTCGGCGCCTGCGGGGCTGTAATGGCGCTGTTCACCCGCATAGCCATGGGAGCGAGCTTTTTCCTGCTTTTGGTGGTTGCGGCCATCATCCTGTCGATAATCACCCTGCTGATCCTGGCCAACAGGTACCGGATACACACCTTTTGCCGCTGGCTAACCCTGATCTTTATCTGCTGTACCCTGTTTCCGCTGCTCTTTTTCGCCCTTGGGGGCCTTGAAGGAACTGCGCCCGCTTATTTTGTCCTGAGCATGACCGTCATAATCATCCTGAGCAACGGGACAAGCCGGATAATCATTCTTATTCTCCATATAATAGAGATTATCCTCTGTTACTATCTCAGTTCCCTGCCTTTCTTCGCCCGGTTTACGGCGGATAATTCCGGGATCAACAGGTACCTGGATCAGATCCAGACCATCGGCATAGCGGGGTTCTGCATCGGGGTTATCATCATTTTCCAGACCAGAATCTATATGACGGAAAAAGAGAAAGCCGAAAATGCCGTAGAAGGGCTCTACTACCGGGACAAGCTCCTTAGGGTGGTAAACGAAGTGGCCGGGATGCTCCTCTCTTCTGAGTTCAAGGAACTGGAAAAGCCCCTTCACGAGGCTATGGAAATAATGGCCCGCTGTATCGATGTTGACCGCATGTATATCTGGAAAAAATGTACTAACAACGGGAAGCTCCGTTATGAACAGCACTACGAATGGCTCATGGGCGGGAACGCCGATAAATCCCTCAAAGCCGAAACAGGGCAGTCCTATATCGACAGCATCGTCAACTGGGAGGAAAACTTTGCGGTCGGGAAATGCGTTAACAGCAGGGTCTCCCGGCTTTCGCCTGAAGAACAGGTAGCGCTCGGGCCCTTCGGCATACTGTCCATTCTGATCATCCCTATCTATTTGCAGAAAAAATTCTGGGGTTTTGTGAGTTTTGACGACTGCCACGCGGAACGGGATTTCCCCGCTGATGTTGTGAACATACTCCGTTCCGGGAGCCTCCTTTTGGCCAACGCCGTGGTACGGGACGCCGCCGATTCTATCCTCAATTCCAGGCTCGCGCAGCAGGAGCTTATGTCCGAAATCTCCCAGAGCTTTATCTCCCGTGAATCCATGGAGGTCCTGATTACCAACGCCCTAAGGCGGACAGGGGAATTTCTCAAAGCCGCCAGGGTGCTGGTCGCGATTGCCGACAATGCCAGCGGTGAAAGCCGCCTGGTGTATACCTGGTCTTCGGATGAAAAATGGCGGCCTGAGCCTGAGCATAAAGGCTTCAACGAAATTATTAACAGCACTTTTCCCAAAGAGGTTCCTGAAAAGGGATACGTCCCTACGGTTTACATCAACGATGTCCGGACCGACGAAGCGGGTAAGTACCGGATTATGGAGAAAGCCGGGGTCAAAGCCTTTATCTGGGCGCCGCTCTATGTGGACAACGCCTTTTGGGGCCTTTTGAGCATCGAAGAATGCGTCAGCGGACGGATCTGGAGCGACAGCGACGCCCAACTGGTAGGCACCTTGTCCAGCGCCATATCCGGGGCCGTGGGCCGGGACATTATGGAAAAAGCCAGGGCAGCGGCTTTGAACCAGGCTATCCAGGCAAGCAAGGCCAAAGGGGATTTCCTCTCGAACATGAGCCACGAGATGCGTACCCCTATGAACGCCATCATCGGCATGACCGCTATCGGCAAGAACTCAGATGATCAGGAAAAGAAGGACTACGCTTTCAGGAAGATAGAGGACGCTTCGACCCACCTTCTGGGGGTCATAAACGATATTCTGGATATGTCCAAAATCGAGGCCAACAAACTGGAACTGTCGCTTGAGGCTTTCGAATTCGAAAGGATGCTCCGGAAAGTGGCGGATGTCATCAACTTCAAGATGGATCAGCGGAAGCAGTCCTTCTACGTGACTATAGACCGGAAAATCCCCCATACTCTTGTGGGCGACGACCAGCGGCTGTCCCAGGTGATCGTCAACCTCCTTTCCAATGCGGTAAAATTCACCCCTGACGAAGGCTCTATACGGCTAAACGCCTATTTTGAGGGTGAAGAAAACGGCCTCTGCACCATACGCATAGAGGTGACTGACACCGGTATCGGCATAAGCCCGGAGCAGCAGAAGCGGCTTTTCAACTCCTTCGAGCAGGCCGAAAGCAGCACTACCAGGAAATTCGGCGGCACCGGCCTGGGCCTTGCGATCTCCAGGCGCATCGTGGAACTTATGGGCGGCGAGATCTGGATCGAGTCCGAACTGGGCAAAGGCTCTACGTTCATCTTTACGGTAAAGATGAAGCGCGGCGCTATGGAACAGATACACACCCTCAATCCCGGGGTGAACTGGAGCAACCTGAAAATCCTGGTAGTTGACGACGAGTCTGAGGTATGGCGGTACTTCGCCGATATTGCCCAGCGTTTCGGCATCAGATGCGATACCGCTTCGGGCGGCGAAGAGGCCCTGGCGCTTATCAAGGACAAGGGGCCTTACGACATCTACTTCATTGACTGGAAGATGCCGGGCATGAACGGGATGGAACTGACCGCGCGGATACGCGAACAATGCGGGGACAAGTCCGTGGTGACTATGATCTCCGGAACCGAATGGAACCTTATTGCGGACGACGCCAAAGCCGCAGGGGTGGACAGGTTCCTGGCCAAGCCCCTTTTCCCTTCTTCGATTGCGGATCTTATCAACGAATGTCTGGGAATAACCAACGCCGCGGCCAACGGCGAGAGCGAAGAGACTGCCGATGCATTCAAGGGCTACCGCATACTCCTGGCCGAGGATGTGGAAATAAACCGGGAAATAGTCCTGGCGCTCCTGGAGCCTACGGCGCTGGACATAGACTGCGCCGGGAACGGGGCCATTGCGGTGGAAATGTTCAAAAAAGAACCTGAAAAGTACGACATGATCTTTATGGATGTCCAGATGCCCGAAATGGACGGCTACGAAGCCACGAGGCGCATACGCGCTTTTGAGGAAGACTTGAGAACAAAAACGGCGGAATACCAGAACATTCCGATTGTCGCCATGACCGCCAACGTGTTCCGGGAGGATGTCGAGAAGTCCCTGGCTGCAGGCATGAACGACCATATAGGCAAGCCCCTGAATTTTGACGAGGTCATGGAAAAACTGCGGAAATACCTGCCTAAGAACCACGCGTCCAAAAGGGCCTTTGCCAGGTACGATGAACCGGCAGCGGGCTTCCTGGAGGACTGGAAATACGGCGTAACCTGGAACCCGGAACTGGCTACGGGGAATTACAAAATCGACAGCCAGCACAAGCAGATTTTCCGCCTTATGTCAAACTTTGTTGACGCCTGTATGAACGACCAAAGCCCCCAGGTCCTGCAGGAAATCCTGGATTTCCTGACCGACTATACGGTACGGCACTTTACCGACGAAGAAGCCCTCCAGCTAAGCTGCAATTACCCGGATTACATGGAACACCGGAAGAGCCACGGCGAGTTTAAGGAGACTATTTCAAAGCTCAGGGATGATTTTATTTATAACGGATCTTCCCCCCAGTTATGGCAAAAACTCACTACCGTGATGGTCAGGTGGCTGGTAAAACACATCAAACAGGAAGATTTCAAGATCGCCGAATATATCCGCCAGATTGAGAAAACCTGAAAACAGGGAACCCTGAAGCGCCGGTTCTTCCTGTCAGATTTTTCTACCAGCAGCAGTAACCGCCGTCGATAATGATGTCCGATCCGGTCATATAGTCCGAAGCCGGAGAGGCCAGGTATACAGCGGCTCCCTGGAGATCCTCAACCTCAGCCATACGGCCAAGGGGCACTTTTGCGAGCCATTTTGGAAGCATGGTTTTGCCTTCCTGGGTCTCAAGGAGGTTTCCCACCAGTGCGGTCCTGGTATACCCTGGGCTTATGCTGTTTACCAGGATATTGTTGGGCGCCCATTCGGCGGCAAGGCTCCGGGTAAGGTGGAGCACCCCGGCTTTGGAGGCGTTATAGGCGGCCTGGTTCTGGGGGGTATTGGCGATATGCGCCGACATGGACGCGGTATTGATAATCTTGCCGTAGCCTTTTTTAATCATTTCCGCCGCTTCTGTACGGGCGCAGAGGAATACCGAATCCAGGTTGAGGGAAAGGATCTTCCTCCATTCCGCGAAATCCTGGGTCAGCGCGTCCCGCCAGACCCCCATGCCGGCGTTGTTCACCCCGATGGTCAGAAAGCCCCAGGTATCAACAACCGCCTTAACCATCTTTTTGACATCCTCTTCTTTGGTTACGTCGGCGATAACGGCGATAGCCTCAATGCCTTTCCGTATAAGGATCTGGGCGGTTTCCTCCGCCGCCGCGGCATTGATATCTACTACCGCGATCTTCGCGCCGGCCTCGCCCAGGGCCGCCGCGTAAGCCTGCCCTATCCCCTGCCCGCCCCCGGTGACCAGTGCGGTTTTGCCGTCAAGCCTGAATCTGTCAAGAATTGTCTGGGTCATACACGCTCCTTAGTATAGGGAAGTATAGCGGATCACAGGAGGTGTATAAAAGAGCTAAAGTT
>JAITEW010000190.1 GCA_031281855.1 Treponema sp. | reverse complement strand
CAGAGCGGCCGAACCTGATCCCCAATTAGCCTCCGACAAGCCGGGAGCGGTGAAAACCCCGGGGAAACGCTTGTAGAACCCACCTCTGCTACGAAAGACTTGACGCGAGGTCAAGTCTTTCATACGCTCCGGCGGTGAATTCCAAATGTTTTTCACGGAATTTTCCCCGCTCCCGGTATTTCAGGAAAATTGCGGGTCAACTTTAGCCGCTGCTGTAACGTTCATTGATTTTTCCCGCTATTTCCAGCAGTTTTTCCCGTGTATTAAGGGAAGGGTCTTCCACGACAGCCTCAAGAAGCTCCTTAAGGATAATGCCCATCTGTTTTCCCGGTTTTACCCGGACTTCCTTGAGATCGTAGCCGGAAACCGCCAGGTCTTTGAGTGAAAGGGCCCTTCCTGCGGCGAGGACTTTTTCCACCCGCTTTACCAGGGGTAAAAGGTAGTCCTGGGGCGGCTCGAGCCCCGAAGTAGCGTATGCGTCTGCCATGCGCATCCGGTAGAGGTCAGGCAGGCTGTCTTCTCCGGCGCGTATGATAAAACGGCGCACTGCGGCATCGGTCCAGTTCTCCTCGTAGTGGAACATGTGCTCTTCAATCAGATGGCAGACCTTGTCCATGACCGCATTGGGATACCGGAAACGGAGCATAATCTCCCTCGCAAGCCGGGAAGATTCCCTTTCGTGCTGGTAAAAAGTCCGGACCCCGGATTCATCTATTTTACAGGTGAGCCGTTTCCCTGTGTCATGATACAAAGCTGCCATGCGGACTTCCGGCGAAGCCTTTTCCCTGGCGGCAAAATCGCAGGCTAAAAGGGAATGATCCAGAACATCGAACCTGTGCAGGCCTTTTTGCTCGATCCCCCTGCATAAAGCCAGTTCCGGGAGTATGAGCTCCAGGAGCCCGGTTTTTTCCATTAATAGAAACGCCGCCGAAGGCTTGGGGCTGGCGATTATCTTATCCAGTTCGTCCCGGATACGCTCAGGGGCTACCCTGGCTGTAAGGGAAACGGCCCCGGGTATGGCTTCAAGCACCGCATCGTCCACTTTGAAGTCCAACTGGCTCGCAAAACGGACGGCCCTCAAGGGACGGAGGCCGTCTTCGGCAAAGCGCTCAGCCGGGTTCCCTACTGAACGTATAAGGCGCGCCTTTATGTCCCCTTCGCCGTTAAAAGGGTCCGTCAACGGGCCTGACGGGAGCTTATACGCAACTGCGTTCATAGTGAAGTCCCTGCGGGACAGGTCTTCCGTGATGGACACCCCGAATTCCACATAATCCGGCCGCCTGCCGTCGCTGTAGCCTTTTTCGGCCCTGAAAGTGGTCACCTCGAAGGCAAAATTCCTGAAATACACCGTAACGGTGCCGTGCTTGATCCCTGTAGGGACCGCGAAATATGGGGTTTTTCCCCCTTTGGGACGAAAAAGGGCCATCACCTCATCCGGCAGGGCGTCGGTAGCAAGGTCCCAGTCTTTGGCCTTCTGCCCCCTGAGGAGATCCCGGACCGCCCCCCCTACCAGGTAAACCTGCTTTCCTGCGTTTGAGAAGATAGACGCTATTTCCTGAACAGCCGGATGTATATTCCCTTTTCCAATTAACACGCGGTAAACTCCGGGCGAGGAATTGCCTGCCGCTGGTTACTATACTATAATGAGGTATTCCGGGGAAAGGGGAGGGAACTGTGCGGGGCATCGCTGTCATCGGAGGGGAAGGGCCAAAACCCGCGGTATACCGCAGCATGGCTAAAGAGGCGGACATCGTCCTCGCCGCGGATTCAGGGCTCGCTGCAGCCGAAGACGCGGGGCTCTTTCCGGACTGGATTGTCGGGGATATGGATTCCCTGGACGACCCGGGGCGGCTTGAAAAGTACCCTCCTGAAAGAATACGCCGGTTTCCGAGGGACAAGGATTACACCGATACCGAACTGGCCCTGTCGTGCCTCTGGGAACAGGGCTGCGCCGAAATCTGGCTTGCAGGCGGCGGTGGCGGAAGGGCGGATCATCTGTTTGCTATCCGCTCTCTTTTTGAACGGGAGCCCTGTCCTGACCGCTGGATCACCGCCAGGGAGGACATGCGCTGCGTCAGGGCCCGCGGGGAGCTGAACCTTACGCTCATTCCCGGAAGCCTGGTCTCGGTGTTTCCCCTTGGCGACGGCCCCTGGGACGCCGGGAGTTCCGGCCTCAAATGGCCCCTTGGGGGCTGCGTTTGGAACCGTGGCAGTTTCGGCATCAGCAATATAGCCGTTGACGGGCATTGCTCGGTACATGCTGCAAAGGGCAAGTTTTTGGTAATTGTCCCGTTAGCGGATTAAAGATAAAGGACTATCACTCTATGATTGACGTTCAGAACCAGGCGGATCACCGGAACGTACCGTTGGGCAAAGTAGGAGTAAAGGGCCTGGAATACCCTGTTACGGTGCTGGACCGGGAAAAGAAGATCCAGCATTCCACCGCAAAGGTGGATCTCTATGCCGATCTCCCCCGCCATTTCAAGGGCACCCACATGAGCCGGTTTATCGAGATTTTCCACCAGTACCGGGAAGATCTCTCTATGCCCAGGTTTCTGGATATGCTCAGGGCAATACGCGCGGAACTGGAAGCTAAATCGGCTTTTGGCTCCATGTCTTTTCCCTATTTTATCGAAAAGAAAGCCCCTGTTTCCGGGCTTCCCGGAATAATGTCCTATCAGTGCCGCTACCAGGGCAGGGTCTCAGGCAGTCCGGGCTGCGGCGAAAGCGGCGCAAAGGAGAAACACTTTACCGTTGCGGTTTCCGTTCCGGTAACCACAGTCTGCCCTTGTTCCAAAGCCATAGCCGACAGAGGCGCCCATAACCAGCGAGGGGTGGTTACGGTGGAACTGGAACTTGGGCCTTTTTTCTGGATAGAAGACATTATTTCCCTTGTTGAAAAAGCCGCTTCAAGCCCGGTTTATTCACTTATCAAGCGGGAAGATGAAAAATACATCACTGAACATGCTTACGATAATCCGAAATTTGTTGAAGATCTTGTCCGGGATGTTTATATTGAAATAAGGGATTTGAACCAGTTTCCGCGCTTTTCCGTAGAGGCGGAAAATTTTGAAAGCATCCATAATCACAGCGCTTTTGCCTTTGCCGAGTATAACCCGGCGGCCGTGCCGGCCAGGAAAGGCGCAGAGGAGGCAGTGTATGAATGATTTGGAACCTTCAGGGACCGCGCTGGCCAAACAGGGCGTCGCCGCTGCGGGCGGTATTGCGGGAGGCGTCCTGCTCCTGGTTATGCAAATCCTGGGAGCCCGCTTCAGGCTTGTAGGGATCCTCCTGGGGCTGATCGTCGGCGGCGTTGGGGTAAGCGGCCTTCTTTCCAGGGACCCTGAAGATAAAAAGCCCGGCCTCATCCTTACCGCCGCAGGGGCCCTGGAACTGGTCTTTCAGTTTGGAATTCCTGTCTTAAAACCCATTGCCGGGACCATTCTGGGCTTTGCGGCTCTGGGGCTTTTAGCCGCAGGCATCTGGAAGGGCATACGCTTCCTCAAGGGCCTGCGGAGCAGACAGTAATTGCGTGACAGCAACGGGTAACACGCCCTTTGGCAGGTGCCTTTTCAGGTGAAGTATTTTTTTGAAACCTACGGCTGCCAGATGAACCTGGCGGAATCAGCGGCCCTGAGCCTTGCGGCCCGGGAACGCGGCTGGGAGGAGGCCCGGGACCCTGAATCCGCGGACCTTATCCTCCTCAACACCTGTTCTGTCCGGGCCACCGCCGAGGAGCGGGTCATGGGCAGGCTGGGCCAGTACAGGGCGCTGAAAAAAAAGCGCCGCGGTAATCCCTTTACTCTGGTAGTAGCAGGCTGTATGGCCCAGCGCCTGGGGGAAAAGCTCAAGCTTGATGCCCCGGCGGTGGATTATGTGATGGGTACTTCGTCGCGTTCCTTCTTTCCCCAGATCCTTGAAGCCGTTGAAGAGGGCGGAAAGGCCCTTGAGACCCCGGAAAAACCCGAATTCAGCTTTTCTTCTTCGCACCTGGAAGAAGGCCGGTTCCGGGCCTTTGTCCCTATCATGCATGGATGCAATAATTTCTGCTCCTACTGTATAGTCCCCTATGTCCGGGGCAGGGAAATCTCCAGGAGCCCCGCTTCTGTTCTGGAAGAGATACGCATGGTCAGGGAAAAGGGGATCCGGGAAATCACCCTTTTAGGGCAGAACGTCAATTCCTACCGGTACGGCGATGATGAAACAGGGACCCTCGGTTTTCCGGGGCTTTTGGAACGCGTTGCGCTGGAACTTGAGAACAGCCCCCTCAGGTGGGTGCGTTTTCTTTCCAGCCACCCCAAGGACCTTTCGCCTGACGCTGTCAGGGTAATGGCCGGGAACCGGGTGTTCTGCCGCCACCTCCACCTCTGCGTCCAGCACGGTTCCGATTCTATACTTAAAGCCATGAACCGCCGCTATACCCGGGAACAGTACCTGGATCTGGTATACCGGCTTCGTTCGGCTATGCCGGATCTGAGCCTTTCCACGGATATCCTGGTAGGCTTTCCCGGAGAAACCGAAGAGGATCTTGAAGAGACCCTGGCGCTGATGGAGGAAGTTAAATTCCTTTATGCTTATATGTACCATTATAATCCCCGCGAAGGGACGGCGGCCTATTCCCTGCCGGGCCGTATCGCCGAAGGGGTAAAGCGGAAGCGTCTGGCCAGGGTAATAGAGCTGCAGAAACGGCATACTGCGGCTCTTCTAAAAGCCAGGCTGGGTTCCGAAGCGGTGGTTTTGGTAGAGGGGATTTCCCGTAAAAATGCCGATGAATTAATAACCCGTACTGAACGGGATGAAATGGTCGTGGTTCCCGGAAAGCCCTCGATGCTGGGCCGTTTCGGCGTCCTCACCCTTTCGTCACTCAAAGGGAACACCTTCCGGGCAGCCGGAATTACGTTTCTGGATTAGTCCGGACCGCCGGACAAGGAGGCCTTATGGGGCGCTTAATCGGATTCATACTCATTTTCGCTGTTTTTCTTACTTTTATTGTCCTCAATCTGGATAACAAATGCGATGTTTCCCTGGGGTTCAGAACTATCCGGGAAATTCCTGTTTTTATAACCGTCTTTGTTTCTTTTTTTCTGGGCATGTTCTGCGCCGTTCCTTTTGCCATATCCTTTGGCAGGAAAAAGCACCTTGCTAAGGAGGCGTCTTCAAAACAGGCTAAAAAATGGGGGAAAAACAAGGACAAAGCTTCTCAGCTTCCTGAAGACCTGAAAGGCGACGGGTCCTATGGGATCGACTAGGGCTGTCTGTTTTCTCAACGCGGTGTTTTTGTTTTTTTTAGCGCTCCCTCTGAATGCCCAAAACGGTTCAGGCGCGGTTTCCCTGGCAGCGGAACTGGACAGGCTCGAAAAGCAGCAGGCCCTGCCGGCACAGAAACGCGACGCCCTGTTCCGGCAGGCAAGACTCTACCAGCTCGCGGGGAACTACGAAAAAGCCGCCCAGGCCTGGCAGGACGGCGCCAATACTTCTGCCGCTGACGCCAGGGCTCTGCTGGAAGCTTCCAGGCTTTTTATTTCCCTTGGTGAATACGACAAGGCCGAGCCGGGAATCAAGGCCCTTCTTGCTGCGGGTGGTGAGTCTTCCGAAGTCCGGCTCCTGAACGCCCAACTGCAGGCTTTTAAAACAGGGAACACCCAGGCCCTTGCGCTGCTGGCCGCGGATCCCTCATATACCGCTATGCGCAGCGGGCTGTACTATACGCTCTGGAAAATCACCGGAATCCAGGCCTGGAAGACCCGGCTCCTCGCTGAATACCCCCAAAGTCCCGAAGCCCGCATAGCCCGCGACGCAGCGGGGATTGTCGCAGCAGGCAGCCCCCAGTGGCTTCTCTTTCCCGGCAGGGAAAGCATAAGCCTTGCCCCTGCGGCGGTTCCATCCGGGGCCGAGCCTCCCGCAGCGCCTGCGGCTGTACTGCAAACAGGCCTCTTTAGCAGGGAAGAAAACGCCAGGGTCATGGCAGGACGCCTGGAAAAAGCTGGCTTTCAGGCCCGCCTGGCGCGCCGCAGCGTCAACAGCGGCGAGTACTGGGCCGTGCTGGTTCCAGGCGGCGCTGACGCCAACAAAACCCTGATGGAACTAAAAAACGCGGGATTCGAGTCCTTTCCGGTATTTGAGTAAGCCGGGTAAAAACCCGGAAAAAGCATTAGTAAACTACAAAAAAAAATCTTGACATCAAAAAAAATTGTATTATGGTTATACTATGATAAAAAAAATTAAGAAAAAAATATGGTCCAAAGATGATACTGAATATACTTTGCTGGTCGTACCGACAACGGTGTGGTATTTCCTGTTCTGTTATATGCCCATGTTCGGCATCATTATTGCGTTCAAGGATTACCGCAT
>JAITEW010000124.1 GCA_031281855.1 Treponema sp. | reverse complement strand
TGGGGCTTAAAGCTTTTGCATACAGTAAAGAGGCCCCGGATTTTTTTTAACAGTTCCTGGGTGTCTCCGCCCTGAAAAACCTTGACCGCCAGGGCGCCTCCTGGTTCCAGGGCGCTTTCCGCATAGGACAGGGCTGTTTCCGCCAGGTCCAGGGAACGGAACGTATCTACCGAGCGGTTCCCGGTGGTAGCCGGGGCGGCGTCGCTGACAATGAGATGGTAAGGGCCCCGGGAAAGAAGGCTTTCCCGGATTTCCGGGGATGTCATATCCCCGGTGACAAAAAAGAAATTCCCGCCTTCAAAGAGGCCCCTGTCGTACTGGCGTGAAAGCGGGGAAAGGTCAACAGCAGCCAGGAAACCCTTTTGTCCCAGCTTCCGCAGGATGTAGAGACTCCAGCTTCCCGGCGCGGCGCCCAGATCCAGCACTTTGAAACAGGTATGCCTCGGTTTTATAAGGCCGAATTTTTCGTCTATCTCCTTCAGTTTGTAAACCGAACGGGCAGGATAGCCTTCCTGCTGCGCTTTAAGAGACCAGAAATCCGGTTTTTCGTAATTCGCCACAATCCCCTTCCAACATGAGTCCCGGTCATATAAAATAGAATATATGAATCCTGAGTATACCCGGCGGTTAGAAAAAATTGAAGCGGTCCTCCAATCCTGGCTGCCCGAAAGTCCCGGCAGCGAGTGGCTGGAATCGGTTTTCGGCCTCCCGGGGGGCAGCGTCCCTCCGGAACTTGCCCGGTTCCTGGTGCGGCCCGGATGGGACCTGGTAGGCCGCGGGGGCAAACG
This sequence comes from Treponema sp., assembly GCA_031281855.1. Classification (GTDB taxonomy): domain Bacteria; phylum Spirochaetota; class Spirochaetia; order Treponematales; family Breznakiellaceae; genus JAITEW01. Next base: position 6,814 of record JAITEW010000124.1, on the reverse strand, counting down.
GTGGCGGCCTCTGCTTATGCTCCTGACAGCCGAAGGCCTGGGCGGCGCTGCCGGGGCTGCCGCGGCGCTGCCGCTGACTCCCTTGGTGGAATTCCCCCATAACGCCAGCCTTATCCATGACGACATCGAAGACAATTCCGATGAGCGCCGGGGGAAACCTGCGGTCCACATCCTCTACGGCGGCGATACGGCCATAAACGGAGGGGCTTTTCTCTACTTCCTTCCCTTAGCGTGCTTGAAGAATTCCGCTTTTCCGCAGGAACAAAAGAACAGGATTTACGGGATCTGGGGGGAATACATGCGGCGGCTTCACCTGGGCCAGGCCATGGATATTGCCTGGCATCGGGATTACCATTCCCTTCCGGGGCTTGAAGAATACCGCCTGATGTGCAGCCTCAAGACCGGCTGCCTTGCCCGGCTTGCCGCTGTTCTGGGGGTTTACTGCGCCGATCCTGCAGGGGACGGGCCGGCGCGTATCCTTGGCGAAGGGGCGGAAAAACTCGGCGTAGGGTTCCAGATCCTGGATGATGTTAAAAACCTGACCACCGGCATTCCGGGTAAAAAACGGGGGGACGATATTACGGAAGGCAAAAAAAGCCTCCCGGTGCTCCTCTATCTGCACAGGTATCCTGAACAGCGGGACTTTGCCGCCAGGTGTTTTTCCGCCGCCCGCCTGGCCGGGACCGGGGCTCCTGAAGTGGAAGAGTTTATCGGCGCTCTGGAAAAGGCCGGGGTTCTGGAAGAAGCCGGAAACCAGGGCCTGGAACTTATCCGGGAAAGCCGGGAATGTTTTACTTCCTGGCCTTTCGCCGCAGAAGGCAGGGAGCTTTTCGGGGGCCTTTTCGATCTCCTGAGCTAGGATTAGAATGCTGGATAAAGACAAGGGAAATCTGGTATAATAGCCGAAACTGTTCCGAATTAACCAGGTTTTGGAACAGGTTCAGCCGATAATAGATAGATCGCCAAAAGGAGAGGGAAACGAATTTTAACTGTCTAAGGGACAGAACCCTTTGGAGAATATTGTTAAGTCTCTCTCTTGTTTTTTATCTTCCATCAGGAGGAGGAGAGAGGTTCCGGTTATCCCAGGAAGATAAGGCGCTTTCCGGGAAAATTCCGGCGCCGGAGGCGGAAATCGGCATAGGAGGCGGACTCCTTCCCGGCCAGATCCCTGCGGTATCGGCTGTTGAGGATCTTGAGCTTTTGGGGGTCCCTGAGCCGACAGAGTATTCCAAACCCCGTATGCTGACCTTTACTTCCTACAAAGTCGAAAAGGGAGATACTATTGGGGATATTGCCATGAAGGCGGGACTCAACCAGGATACCCTCCTTTCGGTAAATGAGATAAAAAATTCCCGGCTCCTCCAGATAGGCCAGGTCCTGAAGATCCCTAACCAGGACGGCATTTATTACACAGCCCAAAAAGACGACAACCTCAGCGTTATTGCCGAAAAATACGAAATCAACCAGGACGCCATTTCTGTAGTCAACGAGCTGTTTTCGGATTCCATCGCTGTTAACGCCAGGCTTTTTATTCCCGGTGCGAGGATGGACTGGGTTAACAGGCAGGAAATCAACGGCGACCTCTTTATCTGGCCCGTAGCAGGCTATATTACGTCCCCTTACGGTTACCGGGCCAATCCCTTCGGCGGCGCCAGACAGTTCCATTCCGGCCTGGACATAGGCGCAAGCATGGGAACCCCTGTCAGAGCGGCCATGGCCGGCAGGGTCACCACAGTGAGCTACGACGCATCTTTAGGCAACTATGTGGTTATTTTCCATCATTCAGGATACCGGACCTTATACGGCCACATGAGCGTGGTCAGGGTTAAATCCGGGGCCTATGTGGGAACAGGAGAGCGGATCGGCGATGTGGGATCCACCGGCCTCAGCACCGGCCCTCATCTGCATTTTACGGTTTATAAAAACGGCGTTACCGTGAATCCCAGAAGCCTCATGAAATAATAGAATCCACAAGGTCCTTGAAATCCTGATTCAGGTCTTTTATGGTTTCGGCGCTGATATTCAGAGCGGTTTTGTTGATGTAGTGCACCCCTTCGCGTTCTTCGATAACCTGATTTTCATCGGCTTCCGGTTCCGTGGGGATTTCTTCTATTGCGATTTCATCATCCTGAAGCGGTTCCAGGATTTCCAGGTCCGTATTTCCTATCTGGAAGGGCTTGTAAACCACAGGCATGCCGATATTGATGCTAAAAGGTTCCAGATTGGCGGATCCGGTTTTCTGCGGATTTTCAGTCTCAGTTATTTTAGGCTTTTTTTTTTCCTCTCCGGGGTTTACATCCCCGAAGTTTGTATCTGTATCGTCCTCATCCGGCTCTGCCGGCAGTTCTTCGGTTTCTATGGGTTCCATAGCTTCTATGGTTTCTTCAATTGGTTTTTCCGGTGAGTTTTCCGGCTTTTCGGCCCCTGTTTCTGCGGCGCCGTTTTTTTCATTTTCCGCCTCCGGTGAAGGGAGGCCGCTGTCGTCAATATTAAAGAGCATCGTTGCGAAAGGAGAAACAACCTCCAAATCGCCGCTCATAGGGGGTTCGGCTTCTTCTCCGCTCGTTTCAGGAATGGCGCTGAATTCAATCTTGCTGGCCAAATCGGCCAGATCCATTTCGGATATCCGCTTAGACGCGCCGCTTTCAGTTTCCCCGGCTGCTTCAGCTTCTTCGGCGATTCCGCTTTCGGCATCGTCAAGCTCTTCCAGCTCCTCAAGTTCCGCCGGTTCATCGCTTTCGGGCCGCATGGTCTGCATAACCTTGTCGATATCCTCATCTACAAGTTCAAGCCCCGAAGACTCGACGATGTAGGGAATATCGTCATCGCCGAAAACCAGTTTGACATTTGAAGGCCGCGCGTTCTCTGCCTTAGAGGGAGTTTTCAGGGGTTCAGCTTCGGACAGTTCTTCCGGTGAATCCACCTCGACAAGTTCTTCCAACGAGTCCGGTTCAACGGGCTCAGCTTCGGACAACTCTTCTACAGGTTCAGCCTCGGCAAGCTCTTCCACAGCCTCCGCTTCGACAGGTTCGGCTTCGGCAAGCTCTTCCAGGGCCTCCGGTTCAGCGGGCTCAGCTTCGGCAAGCTCTTCCACGACCTCTGCTGCTTCGACAGGTTCGGCTTCGGACAGTTCTTCCAATGCCTCCGGTTCAGCGGGCTCAGCTTCGGACAGTTCTTCCACGGCCTCTGCTTCAGCGGGCTCAGCCTCGGACAGTTCTTCTACTTCCGGCAGCTCTTCTACCGGTTCCGGCTCCGCAGAGGCGGTTCCGGTTTGGGCAGGCGGCGCGGGTACGGATATTTTTGCAGGAACCGCCTGCTGCCCTAAAGGGGCGGCAAGGATCTTGTTGAGTATGCTTTGAAGTTTGGCTTCGTCGATTCCGGTTTCCCGGCGTCCGCCTATGACGGCCAGAAGTTCGTCCCAGGATTTATCGATTAATACGTCAATATCGTTCTGTCTGTCTTTACCCGCAGGTTTGGTTTTAATGCCTTTCTTGAGTTCTTCCCGTATCTCTTCACGGCGCTGCTCCAGTTCCCGGCTCCAGCGGCCCCAGTCCGCATCGCTCTTGCGTTCGTAGCACTGCTCTATCAGGGAAATCTGGAGCTGTTTAAGGCGGTTCTGAACTATAGTGAACGAATCCTGTCTGATATTAAACAGGAGGAAGACCGTAAGGTATACAGTGAGGAAAAAAGAAACCAGCAGGATGATTTTCATCACCTGGGGGAATTCAAAGAGGGCTTCGTTTACCAGCCTGCCCTGGAAAAGCCCCTGGCTGGTCTTTGCAGAGATAAGGGCAAGAGAGATCCCTGAACCGGAATCCAGGGTAGTGAGGTTCAGAAGTCCGTCATCCCAGATTGACGCGATTCCGGGAAGCAGGGCCTGAGCCGAAGAAACGGGCAAGCCTGTAAGGATTCCCGGCGGGTTCTCCAGAATGGAAACATTCTCGCCGACTTTTATCCTCCCTTCGCCGGTAAGCCTGTCCCCTACGGCCCGGACCGAAAGCGAAAACGCCGCGGTCCCACGGAACACGTCCAGGGAATCATAAAAGGGAAATGAGAAAAAGATACGTTCCCCGGCTTGATCCAGGATGAGCCTGGGCCGCCCCTGATCGGAAGAAGCGATCCGTTCATAAGGGATGCCGGGCGAAACATCGGGGTAGTTCCGGTAAGACATGGAAAGCTGGTCCTGGAAAAGTATATCGGTCTGATAGGTCGAATAGTGGAGACGTATGCCTCCGGCATCGATAAAACGCACCCATTGAAGCCCGCCTAAGGACTCCAGAAGGGTGCCGTATATCCGGGACCGTTCAAATATGTCTTCAGCGCTCTGGTTCGGGAGGAAACTGCGGCGGACAGCGTCTTCCCGGAGAGTGGCGGCAAAGCGGTCCTCCAGGCCTGCGAGGAGATTGTCCACCGATTCGGCGTCAAGGTTAACATCTTTTGCCAGAGAAGCGATGATGGAAGGATTGTAGAACTTAGCTTCAACAAGATCGAAAAGACCCGTATAGGCCAATACCGTAAACACGGCAAAGAGAACCACCGAGATAAGGAGACTAAATGCCGCTTTTTGCGAACCTGTCACGCTCAACAATCCTGTAATTAGAATATGCTTTATAATTATCGGCTAAAGTTGCCTAATTATATAAGGGAAGTTCTAAAAACTTCAATTTTCAGAAATTCCCATAATAGAGTATACTGCTTTTGATTTTTTTATGCTATAAAGTGTTGATGAAAAAACCTATCAGTACCGGAGAAAAGCCTTTGCGGGCTTTTTTGATAAGCACAAGGGATGAAAAAACCTCCAAATTTGAGGCCGAATCCCTGTTCCGGGAGCTTCTGAGCCTTGTTTCCACGTTGGGGCTTGAGATAGCGGGGCAGGAAACGGTCCATGTACGGGAAATAGGCGCCCGGTACGGCATGGGGACGGGCAAAGCTGCGGAACTTGCGGAAAAAGCCAGGACCCTGGAAGCCGACTGCCTGGTTTTTAACCAGGAAATCAGCCCTTCCAGGCAGCGGAACTGGGAAGAACTTACGGGCCTTTCGGTGATTGACCGTCAGGAACTTATCATCCAGATCTTCGCCGGCAGGGCTAAGACCAGGGAAGCCGAACTGCAGGTCAGCCTTGCGGAACTCATGTTTTCCCTCCCAAGGCTCCAGCACAAGTACATCGACCTGAACCGCCAGCGGGGCGGGCGTTACGGCACCAAGGGCTCAGGCGAAACCAGGCTGGAAACCGACCGCCGCATGGCGGAACAGCGCATCCACCGCCTTGAAGAGGAGCTTGAGCAGGTCCGCCGCCAGCGCGAAACCCAGCGGAAACAGCGCCGGCGCCAGGGCATCCCGGTATGCGCCCTGGTGGGCTATACCAACGCCGGGAAGTCTTCACTCTTCAACGCTCTTACCAACGCAGGGGTCCCGGCGGAAGACAAACTCTTCGCCACCCTGGATTCCACCAGCCGCCGCCTCCAGCTTTCAGGGGGCCTTTCCTGCCTTCTGGTTGATACTGTGGGTTTTATCCGCCTCCTTCCCCATGCCCTTGTGGAGGCCTTCCGCTCTACCCTTGAAGAGGCGAGCCTCGCGGATCTCCTCATCAACGTCCTTGACGCCTCCGATCCCGGCGCCTCTGGCTGTTACGAAACCACCCTGTCGGTCCTTAGGGATCTCAAAGCCGGGGCCCCAATGATCACGGTCCTCAACAAAGCCGACCGCCCGGAAGCCGCGGATCTCCTTGAGGGCCTTGAAAAGCAATATGCAGGCTCTATCCCTGTTTCGGCGCGTACCGGCGAGGGGCTTCCGGAACTCCTTGCCGGGATAGGGTCTTTTTTTGCAGCCAGCGTCTGCCGTTTCCGTTTTCCCCAGACCCGTCCCGATTTGGCAGCCCTGCTGTACCGCAGCGGTACGGTTCTTTCGGAAAACTACGAAGGGGACTTTATCGAACTGGAGGCCCGTGTGGACGAAAAAACCGCAGGGAAGTTGAAGGACTACAGGGCTGAGTGATATAGTTTTACTTGCATAAGGGAGCAGTCATGCGTATCGCTATAGCCCAAATCAATTCCACTATTGGTGATTTTTCCGGTAACAAGGAAAAGATACTCGAATTTGCCCGAAAGGCCAGGGCAGAAAAAGCTGATCTGGCACTTTTCCCGGAACTGGCGGTCTGCGGATACCCTCCTATGGATCTCCTGGACCAGGACCGTTTCGTGGAGCTTAACATCAGGACCGTGCATATACTCCAGCGGGAGCTGCCGGAGGGCCTGGCCGTGGGGCTGGGCTTCGTGAACCGGAGCCCTTATTCACGGGGGAAGAACCTGGTGAACGTCTACGGCATACTCCTGGACGGGAAACTGGTTTTCGAACAGGTGAAGACCCTGCTCCCGACGTATGATGTTTTTGACGAAGCCCGGAATTTTGAGGCCGCCCGGGAATGGAACGTTTTTGAATACCAGGGGGAGCGCATCGGCGTGGCTATCTGCGAGGATGTGTGGAGGGAGACCGACACGCCCGGCACTTTCTACCAGAAAGATCCGGTAAAGGAACTTTTGGACCAGGGCGTTTCCCTGCTCTGCGTTCCTTCGGCCTCCCCTTATGTGGCAGGGAAGCTCAAAGTCCGGCTGGAACTGGCGGAGCGCATCGCCCTGAGGGGCAGCGTCCCTATTATCTATGTAAACGCCGTAGGCGCCAATGATCAGATCATTTTCGACGGCCGTTCTTTTGTAGCCGCTCCGGCGTCTGAGGCGGCTTCTTCCCTGGGCCTTATGGCCAAAGCCTTTGAGGAAGACCTCGTGGTATGGACCTCCGGCAGCGGGGCTGAAAGCGC
>JAITEW010000142.1 GCA_031281855.1 Treponema sp. | reverse complement strand
AGAAAAAGCCTTCGTGCGCAGGTTTCCCCTTCCGCTGTCCTCGTATAATCCTTCGGATGTAGGTTTCCGTATACTCGTATGCATCGGCAAGGTCTCGGATGCCGGCGCCTCCGGCATTTTCCCGCCTGATGACATCGTGTTTTTTCTCCATCACAAGCCTTTTGGGGAAATACAACTGTTTCCCCGCAAAACGTTCAGCCACTTCAAAAAATAATTTGTATCCGAGAAGCGACTCCAATTCTTTAAGATTAGCCTGATCCTTATCGTTGTTCATATTTTTGTTCCTTCTTATGTATAATGGTCCTAGTATACCTTTCGGAATATTCATATCGGGCAGCCAGTTCCCGGTAGGTCGCCCCGTCTTTGAATTCTCCCCGCATCTTGCGGTGTTTCTGTTCGATGATAATATTCTTCGGTATATAAATACTTGACCCGGAATAATAATCGACAAGACGGCCTGCCGCCTCTTTCCCAACTATATCCACTAACTCCGCAAAAATATCACCGCCGAAATCAATGCCCTTTTCCTGAAACAGATCGTTCTGTTTCGCCTGGAAAAAAATGTCCTCCGCTTCGCGCAGCATGATGCAAATATCTTTCAGGGAGGCCCCCTGCGCCTTAAGCGCGGCTTTCATGTCTTTCATATTTTCTTTAATGGACATTACCGCTTCCATGGCGCGATCCAGGGGGGTTTCATTAAATATGCCTTTTTCCGGGTCCGGGCGCGGTTTCATGGCGTTAGCGTTTCCCCCGTTTCAGGATCAAAGCCCGCCTTCCTCATCATGCCCCCCAGGGCCAGGATAACCTTTCGGGCCAGGGGCGGCCGCAGGAACACCGGGCTGTCCACGTGGGCTATCCGCTTCACGAAGGCCCGCAGCGCTTTGTCGGTCGGCGCCCGGGCGCAGGTTTTCCACATGGCCTCAATCTTTGCCCGCTGGCCTTCCGTGCAGCCCCAGGTGTCACTCCAGCGCGGGCAGGACGTGGTTTTCCCCTGGGCTTTCCAACTTGTAAAACCCAGGGCTGTAAAAGCCCTCATAATGGCGTTAAATTGGGCTTCATCGGTGATCTCAGCCGCACTCGTAACCCCCGCGGCCCCTTCAAGCAGTAACCGGTAGGTCTTATCACTCAGGCCAGTTTCTTTTTTGGCAATATGGATAAGGGACAGTTTCCCTTTTCGGTTCAGTAACACCGGGGGTCTTGTCATATTAGTTCCACTCCTCACAATAGCCGTCTTCATCGACAATGCTTTCCTGTACGGTTTTCCCATTCTTTTGCTTTTCTATACAAATAAGTCTGTTGCTTCGCAAAATAAAAGAATTGCTACAATTCGTACAATCTTTATTGTTTGGCCTGTCATACCGGGCGGTTTTAAGTATGGTTATGGCATTATTTATCTGTGTTTTCGTGTCCTCAAGATAATCATTTTCCGGATGTATAAATATGGCCTCGACAAGTAATTTTTTTGCCCGTTCCAATACCGCAACCGCACCGGTTATTTTTGTTTCAACATCCATATCGTTTACTCCTCATTTCTTCATTGGCTGCTCTTCAGGCCCGGAACGGCGCTTCCGGGCAACAGGGGGCCGCTCCCCGGCGGCCCCCTGTTCCGTTTTTCATAACGCCGCCACGTCCAGGGGGATTTGAATATATTTCCCCTGTTCGTCCCGTTCGTAAAACCGCAGGTACTGTTTATTGCCCGAAATTTGAATGCTTTCCGTTATCGCCGCCATCGCCTTTTGCCAGTCCGGGTCGTGGATGTCAAGGCGGCGCAGCCCCAGCACCCTCCCCGTGGACACCTTCCCGGCCTTGTCTACCTGGAAAGCGTCCTGTACCAGAATCCTGATCTCGTCCCGGGAGCCGTCGCTCCATTTCTTGATGCAGTCGCCGATAAGCTCCCGCGCTACCTGGAGCCGCTCGTCAAAAGTGATGGTGTCGTCCACTGCCACGACAAGCCGGTATGTGCCGTCGTAAGTCGTAAGGGTTATGTTCCCCTTCTTCCCGCCCCAGGCCTTCCCGTACTGCTCCGCCGAAAGCCCCACGAAAGCGTAGATGTCGTCCCGGATGCGCCTCTTAAAGCCTTCCAGGGTTTCCTTCATTTTCATCGCCTCCTCGGCAATCCGCCTGACCGTCTGGTCCCGCAATTTGTCGATCTCTTTCACAAGCCCAACAGGCACCTGCCGCCCCTGGCTGTCCGTCATAAACTGGTCACTCATCATTGCCTCCATAATATCTTTTAGCTTGCTTTTCTATGGCTTCCAAACACGCCCCGCGTTTCTCCGCGTACTCCTCCTGGGCGATCCTTCGCCACTCCGCTTTGCGCTCCGCCCGCAGGGGGTTGTCAAGGCGGTAGCAATACCCGGTCCGGGGATCGTGCTCGTATGCGGCCCCCTGGAACTGGAAACTGTGCCTGCCTGTCAGGCAGTCCGCCAGGCGCCACTCCGGGGCGCTATACGGCCCGCCTTCCCCCAGGAGCCCCCGCAACACGTTTGCCGCTGTCTGGGCGGCCCCGTCTTCCAGGTACGTCAGGGCAAGGCCGGCCTGCAGCCGTATCGCCTCGCATACTTCGCCGGGCATGTTGCTGAAGGCCGCCAGTTCGCAAAGGTTCATAGCCTCCACGTCCCCGCGCCTTATCATTTCATCCCGCAGTGTTTTTTCCATGTCCTCACCTCATCAAAAGCTCGCCTGCGGCGGCGATAAGTTCCGTGTCCGGCTTCTCCTGGCGGTTCATGCTCATTAGCTGGTGGGTCCTGCCCATGAGCTTCGTCAGGGTACGGGCCGACCCCCCGGCCCCTTTCACGAAGGCGTCAATGGTTTCGCCGGGGAGGCCGCTCCAGACCCCGGAGATAATTTTTTCCGCGTCGGCCTTTTTTAACTTGCCCAGTTTGAGCAGGCACCCAACCCGGCTATTGATCTGCTCGTGATTATTGCTAAGGTTCCGGAGTTTGTACTCAAGCGTAGGGAGCCCTGCCAGCACTACGCCGGTATGCGCCTTATCGCAGATAATGCGGCGCACCAGTTCCAGGGAACCCTCGGAAAGGTAGTCCGCCTCGTCAATAATCAAAACGGCGTCCCTGCCCATCAGGGCTTTAATAACCCGGTCAATGACCGCGTTCATGCCGCCCTTGTCTTCTACCCCCAGGGCATGGGCAATCTCGGCCATCAGCACGACCTTGGAAAAGCTGGGGTCGACATCAACCAGCAGGGCGGAAAAACTTTCCTTGGCGTATTGCAGCAATGCCGTTGTCTTGCCGGCCCCCGCCTCCCCGGTAATCACGGCGATGTCCGCCTCGTCCTGCGCCACGGTGATGGCCCTGCGCACCTGCTCCATCGTGGTGGTCTCGGTGACCGGCACTTCCAGCCGGGAAAGCCGCCGGGCCTCCTGCCTGAGCCACATGCCGATCC